>DATFZP010000277.1:0-6406 GCA_035314405.1 Solirubrobacteraceae bacterium
TTGCCGGTGGTGTTGACCATGTAGCGTCCGTGGATGCGGACGGCCTCCTCGGAGAACCACCGGAAGAACTCGGCCGCATAGTTGATCTCCGCGCGGGACTCGGCGACCGACTTGCCCATCTCGAGGGTCATCAGCAGGGCCAGCTCGTCGGCTCGATCGACGATCGCCTGGTATGCCCGGCGGAGAATCTCCCCCCGCTCCCTCGGGGGGTGCTGCGACCACTCCCCCTGAGCGCTGGAGGCCGCCTGCAGGGCGTCGAGGGCATCCTCGAGCTGCCCGTCTGCGACCTCCACGAGGGGCTCCCCGGTCGAGGGGTCCTCCACCGGGAGCCTTCCCCCGCCGCTCGCCCCCCGCCACTCGCCGGCGATGAACAGCTCCGTGGGGACGCTCTCGAGCACCGCCCGCTCCGGCTCGGCGCCAGTCATCGTGCAGCGCTCACGCCCGGGCGTGGACGGCCCGAGGTGGAACCCATGAGGCCCCCCCAGCCCGAGCGAGGCCGCCTGCCCCTGTCCGTGTTCGGGCGCTCCCGGATGCTCACTCGGTCAACCTATCACCGCCCCCTCCTCGCCCGGCAGGGGCGGCGGGTGGCTCTCGCGATCCTCACCGCGGCGGTGCTCCCCGCGGTGCCGGCCGGCGCCGCGGGGGCCTCGACGCTCGTGATCGAAGGGGCGGGGGACGGCCACGGAGTGGGGATGAGCCAGGACGGGGCCTACGGGTTCGCCCGTCACGGGTGGAGCTACAAGCAGATCCTCGCCCACTACTACACCGCCACCACCCTCGGGCAGGCGCCCCCCGGGGCTGTGATCCGTGTGCTCGTGGGCTCGCGGGTCGAGTCGGTGCCCCTGGAACGGTATGTGCGGGGGGTGGTCTCCGCGGAGATGCCCTCCGGATGGCCCGCCGCGGCTCTCCAGGCGCAGGCGGTGGCGAGCCGCACCTACGCCCTCACCGCCCACGCCGGAGGATCGCGATTCGACGTCTACTCGGACACCCGCTCCCAGGTCTACCTCGGATCCGCGGCGGAAACTCCCCAGACGAACGCGGCCGTCGCGGCGACGGCCGGCCAGGTGGTCCTCTACCGGGGGGCGCCCGTGCCGACATACTTCTTCGCCGACTCGGGGGGGATGACGGAGGACATCGATAACTCCTTCATCGGCTCCCCCCCGGAGCGGTGGCTGGTGGGGGTGGTCGACCCCTACGACAGAGGCCCCTCGTCGAGCTGGAGGGTGTCCCTCAGCTTCGCCTCCGCCGCCTCCCGTCTCGGTGACCTGGTGAAGGGAGCCTTCCGGGGGATCGAGGTGCTCAGGCGGGGCTTCTCCCCCCGGATCGTCTCGGCCGAGATCCTCGGGTCGGGCGGGAACAGAGTCGTCGATGGCCCCGAACTCGCGAGCGTCCTCGGGCTGAGCTCCACGTGGGCCTACTTCAGCGTGCGCAACGGGTCGACCGTGACCCCGGAGCCCGACCGCAGCGGCTACCAGGCGGGGAAGAGCTCCGCACCCGCGCCGAGCGCCCCGGCCCCGGTGGCGGTTCCCGGGCCGAGCCCCCGGGCGGCGCCTCCCACGGGGCCCCAGGGCGGGACGGAGTCTCCGGGCGGGCAGGTGGTCTCCCCCACCACCACGGGGGCAACCGGGGGAGCACCCGCTCGCTAGCCCGGCAACCCCGCCCGCACCTACGACATGCGTCCGGCGGAGACCCTCGAGGACGGGGGAGGGCTCATGGGAAAGACCGAGAAGACCGAGTACATCCACGTGAGCCCCCGATCCCCGATCGCCGTCCTCGCCTGCTGCCTGTGCCTGCTCGGAGCCGCTCCCGCCCTCGGCGCCTCCTCCACCGGCACGCCCGAACAGGTCGCCTGGGTGAGGAGCGCGGCCACGAGGTTCGTGACGGCCGAGCTCGACGGCAACGGCGCGGGGGCGTGCGCCGTCCTGAACGCACCCCTGCGGGCAACCGTCCGCGGGCGCACCTGCGAACAACGCTGGAACGCCCGCATCGCCGGGCTCCTGCGGACGCACGGAGAGCGCTCCCACCTCAGGGCCCAGCTGCACGAGATCGCCACGGCGAGGGTCACCGTCAACGGGAACGTCGCCTCGATCGCGCTCCCCTCGGCCCTCATGAGCTCCCCCGAGGACCGCTTCCTGTGGACCGAAAACTGCTGGATGCTCGAGGGCTGAGGGCCCCCGGAGGGCCATCCTCAACGGGCCGTGGCCGGCGCGGGCGAGCGGAGGGGGCACGTGGCGCATAAGGTGGGCCGATGTCCGGCCCGCTGCTGATCGCCGACGTGCCCTGGCTGCTGTACCGCTCGTTCTTCGCCCTCCCCAGGTCGATCGTCGACGGGGAGGGCAGGACTGTGAACGCCCTGTTGGGGACGGTGAACGCGATCCTGTCCGTGATTGATGCGCGCCTCCCGGCGCGCCGGGTGCGAGGCGTGGTGGCGTGCCTCGGCGCCGAGGCGGCGGACTACCGCGTGCGGCTTTACCCCCCCTACCACGCCCACCGCGAGGAGATGCCCGCCGAGCTGGCACGGCAGTGGCAGGTGGCGCCCCGCCTGCTCGAGAGCCTGGGCTGGACGGTGGCCGGCAGCGAGGACCTCGAGGCCGACGACGTGATGTTCTCCTTCGCCCTCGCCGAGCAGGATGCCGGCGGCAGCGCCCTACTGCTGACGGGCGACCGCGACCTGTACGGAGCGGTGAGCGACCGGGTTGCGGTCGTCGATCTGAAGGGGGGGCCCGAGGGAGAGCCGATCGGCCCCGGGGAGGTGAGGGAGCGCTACGGGGTGGATCCCGGGCAGGTCCCCGACTTCATCGCCCTGCGGGGTGACCCCTCCGACGGGCTACCCGGCGCCCCCGGGGTGGGGGCCAAGACCGCCGCCGAGCTGCTCTGCGCCCACGGCACGCTGGAGGGGGTGCTCCGGGCGGCGGCGGCGGGGGATGAGATGCGCCCCCGCGCCGCGGCGGCGCTGCTGCAGAGCGAGGAGCTGGTGCGGGCGTTCAAGCTGATCGCCACCCTCCAGCGGACACAGGTGGCACTCCCCGAGGATCGACCCACCGACTACGCGACGGGCGCTCGCTGCGCGCGGGAGCTGGGGATGAGTAGGCTCTCAGAGCGCCTGGAGAGGCTCGCCGAACAGACCTCCTGAACCTGGGCCGGGCGATCGGGATCGCGGCTCGCCGTTCACGGGATCGTTTCATCCTGCTTGACCTGGGCCCCGGGTTCTGTTAGGCCAGACCCATCCGCGTCGAGTCGAGTCGAGCAAGGGCCGTCAGGCCAACCTGCAAAAAGAAAAGAGGGCACAGATGATGACGTGCATGAGGATCCTGGGAGTCTGCCTGGGAGCGCTGTTCGGTGTGGGTGTGATGACGAGTTCGGCGTCGGCTGCGCTGCCGGAATTCGGTCCGCCGGCGGGAGCGTTCACGATCACAAGCAAAGCCGCGACCTTCGAAACGGTCGGCAAAGTCAAAGTCAAATGTGTGGCCGACACCGGCAAAGGTGAAATCACGGGGCCGAAATCGGTGTCGATCAAGATCGTCTTCACCGGCTGCACCACGTCGGCGATCGCGGGCGTGAAGTGTCAGACGCCCGGCTCGGCACCGGGAGAAATCTCGACGTTTGGGCTGATCGGCGAGCTCGGGTACATCGAGCTTGAACCGCTGAAAGAAGTCGGGCTGGCCCTTTCCGACCCGGCCGCCGGAATCGTCACGGAATTCACGTGCGGCCCGACCGTGGAAATCCTCACCGGCTCGGTCATCGCGAAAGTCACCCCGCTCAACAAACCGAGCAAGACGATCACGCTCAAATTCGTCCAGAAAAAAGGGTTGCAGGTCCCGTTCAACCTCTTTGGCGAACCGCCGCCGCCTGACATCCTCATGAACACCCACCCCGAACCCGTCGGGCTCGCTTCAGGGGAGCCGATGAAGTTCGCGGCGCCGATTGTCGTGATTGCCTAGCGGGACGTCGGTCACGTCCTGTGAGCTGTGTGCGGGGCTCCGTCCGGGGCCCCGCACGGCGGCTGTGACACGGGGACGATGAGGCGCCGTCAGGGGGTGAACTTGACGGTTATCACGTCGCCGTCGCGCATCACGTAGTCGCGGCCCTCCAGGCGCAGCGTGCCCCGCTCGCGGGCGCCGGAGTAGCCGCCGGCCTCCACCAGGTCCGCCCAGCCGATCACCTCCGCCCTGACGAACCCCTTCTGGATGTCGGTGTGGATCTGCCCGGCGGCGTGCCACGCGGTCAGTCCCCGGCGCAGGTGCCAGGACTGCGCCGGCTTGGCCTCCCCGGCGGTGAAGAACGCGATCAGCTCGAGCAGCGCGAACGCCTCTCCCACGACCCGGGCGACGGGCGGCTCGGAACCCGCCCCGCCGGCTCCGAGCTCCGCCCTCATGGCGGCGGCTTCGTCCTCCTCGAGCTCCGAGAGCTCGGACTCGATACGGGAGGAGACGGCCACCGCCCGAGCACCCTGGGCGGCCGCGTGGGCGGCGATCTCCGCAGGGACCTCCTCGGAGCCCTCGTCGACGTTCGCCACGAACAGGACAGGCTTGGCGGTCAGGGAGCCGAGGTCGCGGGCGGCGTTCGGCGCCTCTTCCGGGACCTCCACGCCGCGGGCGGGCCGCCCGGACTGGAGCTCCTCGATCACGCGGTGCAGCCACGCCTCCTCCGCGATCGCCGTGCGGTCCCCCCCTTTTGCCTGTTTGGCCACCCTCTCCACCCTCCGCTCGGCCTGCTCGAGGTCGGCGAGCACGAGCTCGGTCTCGATCGTCTCGATGTCCCTCATCGCGTCCACCCGGCCCTCGGGATGGACGACGTTCTCATCGCTGTGGGCACGGACCACGTGGACGATCGCATCGGTCTCCCGGATGTTCGCGAGAAACCGGTTCCCGAGCCCCTCTCCCTGGTGGGCGCCGGCCACCAGGCCGGCGATGTCGTGGAAGTCGATCGTGTCCCACACGATCTCCGAGGCCCCCACCGTGCGGGCCACCTCCTCCAGGCGCTCGTCCTTCACGGGCACGACCGCGACGTTCGGCTCGATCGTGGTGAACGGGTAGTTGGCGGCGTCAGCCCCGGCTTTGGTGAGGGCGTTGAAGAGCGAGGACTTCCCCGCGTTGGGCATACCCACGATGCCGATCCTCGTGCTCACGGCGTCGCTCCTACTCCCCGTTCCCCGGGCGGGCGCTCGCGGCCCATCAGGGTCCCCAGTGCCGCCCCGGCGACCACGTCGGACGGGTAGTGGACCCCCAGGTACAGACGTGAGAGCGACAGGCTCCACGCCAGCGCGTAGAGGATCGACGACGGCAGTCCCATGCGGGCGTAGCAGCGCGCCCCTGCGAATGACGTGGAGGCGTGGGCGCTCGGGAAGCTGAGGGCGCTGGGCGTGCTCGTCAGCGCCGGGAGCCCCGGAAGCTCTGGTCGGGGGCGGCGGATGATCCGCTTCAGGGCGGTGTTCAGCACGTAGGTGAAGGCGACCCTCCCGAGCGCACGCCGCCAGGCCTGCGCCCGGCGACGATCGATTGCCCATCCGGCTGCCCCGATCGCGAGCCACACCGCGGCGTGCTCCCCGAGGCGGGAGAAGCGGGAGACGGCCCGCTCGGCACCCGGGCTGTGAGCACGGGTGCGGGCCAGCAGCAGCAGCCGCTCGTCGGGATCGAGATGGCGCTCGGCGGCGTCCGTCCTAGCCGAAGCCGACGTGGGGCTCGTCACTCTCTGCGCTCACGTAGACGACCTGGCCGAGGTATATGCGAACGGGTCCCTCCTCGCTCTTGATCTCGTGCCATCCGCCCGCGTCGAGGGCCGCGTACAGGCCGTCGAGCTGCTCGTCGGCGACCCGCAGCGCGAGCACCTGGCCGCCCTGGAAGCCGATGCTGATGTGACGGGCGCCCGCCGGCATCAGTGGGCCTCCGTCCCGGCCGCCGGCTGGACCAGCTCCGTGAGCACCCCTCCGGTCGACCGCGGGTGCAGGAACGCCACGAGCGACCCGCGGATGCCCGTCCGGGGGCGCTCGTCGATCAGCCTCAGCCCCGCCCGCCGGCAGCTCTCCAGCGCGGCGTCGATGTCGGGGACCTGGTAGGCGAGGTGGTGCAGGCCGGGGCCCTTGCTGGCGAGGAACCTGCCGACGGGCGTGTCGTCGCCGAGTGGGGCCAGCAGCTCCACGTGGTTCTCGCCCACGTCGAGCAGCACCGCCTCCACCCCCTGCTCCTCGACCACCTCCCGATGGGCCACCTCCAGGCCGAAGTCGTCCCTGTAGAGGTCCATCGCCTGGTCGATCTCCTCGACGGCCACGCCGATGTGGTCGATGCGGGTGAACACCCGGGGCAGTCTATAGCCGTCAGCCGCCGTCCTCTCCCGAGGCCTCGGGGCGGCCGATCGGCGTCGGCGGCGGCAGGGTCGGTGCGGGGTGGGCCGCCACGACCCGCAGGCC
>DATFZP010000278.1:0-7572 GCA_035314405.1 Solirubrobacteraceae bacterium
GTGAGCTCGAGATCGGAGCCCTGCGTGTGACCAGCCGTCTGCCGGCACCGCCCGTCGAGGTTCGGCCGCTTGGAACCCGACACGCGCACTCAGCCGGGGGAAACCCACCATCGAAAGCCAAGAAAAAGCCCAAAAGTTCGCAAATTGCGAACAAATCAGGCCCCATCTGCTTGACAGATCGCTTATGATCTCGACCTGCGGTGGCAGGAAGTCACCGGAGCTTTGATTGCTTTTATGCGCTCTATAACCAGCAAGGGGGGCAGCGTGAATACTCGGTGGTTGACGCCGCGCCGGGGGCTCGGAACCGTAGCCTCCCGCCCGGTCACAAGGCTTATGTCTGGCAACGGCGGCGGCAGGAGGCTGAGAAGCTTTGCCCTCCTCTCGCTGCTCGCATTCGTACTCGCGGGCTTCGGCGCGCAGGCGGCACTCGCCACTCCCGGGGAACCGGGCAAGCCGCGCTTTCACAACGAACTGACGTGCCACTCGGTCACGTTCAACTTCACGGGCTTCCCAGAAGCCCCCAACAACGTGATCAGGCTGAAGATCAAGGTCAACGGGGTCACCACACCCTTCGCCTACAGCGGGACCTACACGTTCAACGGGTCCTCGGGCTCCGTCACGATCCCTATCACGATCCCGGCGGGACACAATGAAGTCACCGCCTACGCCGAGTACAACACCAACGGCGTCAAAGGGGAGAGCGACTATAAGTTCATCGGTGGGATCACATGCGCCGCCGAACCTGGGTTCACGATCGAAAAGCTCCAGGAAATCGCGGGCAGCGGCACGGGCTTCACGTCCTCCGAACTGACCGGGAAAATCGGTCAGACCGTCGACTACAGGATCGTCGTCACGAACACCGGCAACACGCCGCTGACGCTGAGCGGGTTCACGGACGAAAACTGCGAACCGGGCACGCTCGCCGGACCCGGCGAAAACCCGCTCGCGCTGGGCAAGTCGACGGACTACACCTGCAGCCGCAAGCTGCCGGGTGTCGGCGTCTACTACAACTCCGCGACGGTCACGGGCACGCCGCCTGAAGGCGACGGCGAACCGAGCACCAAGACCTCGAATGAAGTCGTCACGAAAGTGCCGGCGGAACCGAGGTTCACGATCCTCAAGAAGCAGGAAATCGCGGGCAGCGGCACGGGCTTCACGACCGCTCAGCTCGCCGCCAGCGTCGGCCAGACGGTCGACTACCAGATGACGGTCACGAACACGGGTAACGTGCCGCTGACGTTCAGCAACTTCACGGACGCGGTGTGCGACGAACTCACGATCGTGCCCGGGGCGAGCGAACTGGCGCCCGGCGAATCGACGGTCTACACCTGCGAACACGTCATCACGGAAGCCGACAAGACCGCAGGCCTGATCATCAACACGGCGACCGACACGGGCACCCCGCCGGAAGGCGACGGCACGCCGGTGACGAACACCTCCAATGAAGTCATCGTGGAAGTACCGCTCCCGAGGCCGCGCTTCAAAAACGTCCTCGAGTGCACCGGCGTGACCTACAACTTCACCGGGTTCCCGAACAGGAACAACAATGTGGTGACGTTGAAGATCAAGGTCAACGGGGTGATCGTGTACACCACGAAATACCACTTCAACGGAACCTCGGGCTCGGTCACGATCCCGTTCGTCCCGCCGCTCGTGGGCCACAACGAAGTCACGGCCTACGCCGAGTACAACACCAACGGCGTCAAGGGCGAGAGCGACTGGAAGTTCCAGGGCGGGATCACCTGCGAAGAAAAAGAAGTAGAAGAAAAATGACGCAGCGTTGAAGGACGGCGGCGAGGGTCCCACGGCCCTCGCTGGCCGGTCGGTGAAGGGCTCGCCGACAGCGAAGTACCTCCGGGGCCGGGCGGCATACCGCTCGGCCCCGGCGCTTTTCGGGCCCGCGCGTCTGCGTGCCCTCCCCACATCGCGAGCACGACCTGCCGATCGGCCCGGCGATCTCGGGGCCGGAGGCGCTCTCCATGCCTGCGGCCGGGCCCACCACGGACCGGGCGAGGCGGCTACGGACCGGGGGAGGCGGGCGGAGCGCCGCTGAGCGAGGCCTCGAGCGCCGTGGTCTCGTCCTCGGTGAGCGTCCGGCGGGTGACGGACGCGGCGCCGTCGCCCAGCGCGGCGATCATCTCGTCCACGTCGGCGGCCGGCCCTATCAGGACGATCGCCGATGAGGAGCGCGGCACGGCGGCTCGCAGCTGGTCGGCGAGCTCGTGGGGCTCAGTCTCGGTCTCGGTGGGGGCTCCCGCCTCCGCTCCGATGACCCCGCCGGCGACGAGGCCGACGGCGATCCCCGGCGGTCCGAGCAGGACGCCGATGAGGCCCCCGGCGAGGGCCCCCTCCCCGGTCCCCTTCTCCGAGAGGTGGTCGCTCTCGTCGACGTCGAGGTAGTGCCCGGCGAAGGTGCCTCTCAGCAGGAGGCGGCCGCCGTGGTGGTGTTCGACGAAGCCGACCTCCTGCGCCCACGCGGCGTCCGCGGGGGAGCGATCCTTGGCGGCTGCATATCTCTGTACGGCGGTGCCCTCTCCATCGAACTGGGCCACCGCGAGATCGAGGCTCATGCGGCGAAGTCTACCCGCCGGCCGGGGCTCGGGCGGCCTGCAGCATGTCCTCCCGGCGGGTGGGCGGCGTGGCGGTTCTGTAGCGGGCGACATACGCCCCGAAGTCCCACGTCTTCAGGAAGGCCGCCGCCGCGGCGCGTCCGGACTGGAACAGCTCCCGGGCCTTCTCGGCGGGAATCTCGAAGTCCGTGGTCGTGACGCCGAGGGTCGGGATCGGGATCGTCCTCACGTAGTTCGCCTGTTCGACGTAGAGGCGATCGTGGGCCTGCATCATCGTGTCGGCGATCGCCTTCACGTAGCCGACCAGGGAGGGCACCTTGGCCGGCTCGGAGCCGCTCGGCGGTTGCGGGAGCAGGGGATCGGTCTGGTTCGGCGCCACCAGCAGCATCCCGAAGGTGGGGATCTTCGGCGGGGTCCCCGGGGGCGAGTCGAACAGCCAGATCGGGTAGTTGGATAGCAGTCCGCCGTCCACGATCAGGTGCTTTCGCCCGCTGACCCGGTCCTGGTGGATCACCGGGTCGAAGAAGATCGGGATCGACATGCTCATCCTCACGGCTTCGGCCACCTCCAGCTCGTTCGGGTCGATGCCGAGCTTGGCGGAGTCCTGAGGCAGGACGAGCATGCTGCAGTCGGTGAGATCCGAGGCGACCACCTGCAGCCGGTACCGCCTGCTTGCGGGCGCCCCAGGATCCTCGTTGCGAAGGTCGCCGAAGCTCGTCACGCCCTTGGCCTTCAGTTCCGAGCGGATCCACTCCAGGAAGTAGCTCCCGTCGTGCAGGCCTTTGTCCACGAGCAGCTCCCCCGCCTCCCCCACGATCCCCAGCCGGCGGCGATCGGCGAACTTCGGGAAGTCCATCCTTTCGAGCACGAGCTCGCGGAGCTCTTCACCCGTGCATCCGGCAGCGACGAGGGCGGCCGTGATCGCACCCGCCGAGGTGCCCGCCACGCAGGCCGGCCTGTAGCCCTCCTGGTAGAGCTCGAAGTAGGAGCCGGCGAGGCCGATGCCCTTCACCCCTCCGCCCTCGAAGACGAGATCAACCGGCTTTTCGTCCATCTCCTCCCCAGCCGTTTCGCAGTGGCCGCTCGCCGGCCCCCGGGCGACTGTAGCCCCGATCCTCGCCGCAGGTCAAGTGTGGCCGACGGCGGGTGGTCTCGCGAGCCGGCCGTCGGGGTGATTCAGGGGATAGTCTGGGCGGCGACGCCGAAGCCATGATCGTCGACCTCCACGCTCACTACCCGATGCACCTGGACCCGGAGAAGCGGTATGCGCGCGGACACATGCTCAAATGGGAGTCCGAGCGCGTCCGAGCCCTGATCATCAGAATCGCCTCGATTGTCTACAAAAATTACGGCGGGCCCGATGATGAACCGAGTGTCACGGTCGAGTCCATGCGCAAGGGTGATGTCGGGGTGGCGCTCTCGATGCTCTACGAACCGCTCAACGAGTTCGAGAAACCCTTCGGGGGCAAGCCTGAGCCGGAGTACTACGACGCCATTCTCCGCCAGCTCAAAGAGGTCGAGGACGACATCAGGACCAAGCACGCCAGGGACGCCCGCACTGTGCACACGCGCAAGGAGCTCGAGGACTGTCTGAACGACGGACTGCTGGCGATCGTGCACGCCGTCGAGGGCGGGTTTCAGCTCGGTGTCAAGCCGGCCGAAATCGACAAGAACGTGGCTGAGCTCGCTCAGCGTGGCGTGGCCTACGTGACCCTCGCCCACCTCTTCTTCCGCCAGGTCGCCACGAACGCCCCGGCGCTGCCGGAGTTCTCCGACCGGTGCTATGAAAGGCTGTTCCCCCAACCAAAAGAGGGCCTCACCGCCATCGGGAGGGCAGCCGTCAAGGCGATGTACGACCACCGGATGCTCGTGGACATAACCCACATGAGCGAACGGTCAATCGCCGACACCTTCGCTCTGCTCGACGAACTCGACGAGGACAAAGGCCACCCGGTCATCGCCGGCCACATCGCCTGCCGCTTCGGCCCCCTGTCCTACGACGTCACCGACGCCACGATCGAACGGGTGGCCGACCGCAACGGGGTGCTCGGCGTGATCGACTCTCAGCACCTCATAACCAAGCGCGATAACGGCAACGCGAGCGATAAGACGTTCGACGACACGGCCGGGCTCATCTTCGAGCAGATCGATCACATTCACGAGGTCACGGGCAGCTACGAGAACATCGGGATCGGATCCGACCTCGACGGCTTCGCCACCCCCTCACTCGTCGGCCTGAAGAGCTCCGGGGACATGCGCGAACTTCAGGAGAGGATCCGCAAGCAGTACGGTCCCCAGACGGCGGAGAAGATCTGCTCAGGCAATGCGCTGCGCGTGCTGCAAGCACGGTTCCCGTA
This sequence comes from Solirubrobacteraceae bacterium, assembly GCA_035314405.1. Lineage (GTDB taxonomy): Bacteria > Actinomycetota > Thermoleophilia > Solirubrobacterales > Solirubrobacteraceae > Palsa-744. Next base: position 4,928 of record DATFZP010000278.1, read on the forward strand.
ATCCCCCGCGGCTTTGCGGGACGCCCGCGAGGGTTGCAGCGGAATGCCATTGAGTGGATGATGAACGCGTGAGCCCACGCGCGATTGAGACGGTATCCGTGCTGATCACGGATGTGGTGGAATCGACGACGATCGCCGATCGGGTTGGACCGGCGATCGCCGAGGAGCTGCGATCGGAGCACTTCGGCTTGTTGCGGGGTGTGGTGCAGCGCACCGGGGGAAACGAGGTTAAGAGCCTCGGTGACGGGCTGATGGTGGTGTTTGCAAGCGCTTCACAATCATTGGCGTGCGCCGTGGGCATGCAGCAGGCGATCGAGGCGAGCAATCGCAGTGCAAAGGAGCAGGTCGGGCTGCGTGTCGGCGTGAGCCTTGGTGACACGACGGTCGCCGACGGCGACTATTTCGGTGAGCCGGTGGTCGAGGCCTCGCGCTTGTGCGACCAAGCCGACGGTGGGCAGATCCTGGTCAACGCCCACGTCCGTCACATCGGTGGTGGGCGCGACACCTACGAGTTTCTCCCGCTCGGCGGTCTCGAGCTGAAGGGGATCTCTCAGCCGGTGGAGGCGTTCGAGCTGCGCTGGGAGCCGCGTGTTTCGGCCGGCATCCCGCTGCCTGAGCGTCTGCGCGAGCTGCCGGCGACCGGCTACGTGGGTCGGGAGCAGGAGCGTGAGCGACTCGCCGGCCTGTGGGGGCAGGCGCGCGAGGGGACGTTACGCCTGGCGCTGATCAGCGGGGAGGCGGGCGTCGGCAAGACGCGGCTGTCCACCCATCTGGCGCTGCAGGCGCACGAAGAGGGCGCCACGGTGCTCTACGGGCGTTGCGACGAGGACCTCGGCGTGCCCTACCAGCCGTGGGTCCAGGCCCTCCGGCACCTGATCCAAGCGACCCCTTCGACGGTCCTCGACGATCACGTGGAGAGATACGGCGGAGAACTGGCGCGCCTGGTGCCCGCTCTGGCCCAGCGCGTGACCGACCTCCAGGCGCCACGTGAGAGCGACCCGGAGACCGAGCGCTATCTGCTGTATGCCGCGGTGGCAGGGTTGCTGGAGGGCGCGAGCGCGCGAGATCCGCTGTTGTTGATCCTCGACGACCTGCACTGGGCCGACAGCCCGACCCTCTCCCTGCTCCGTCACGTCGCGACCGCGGGCGCCTCGATGCGGGTGATGGTGATCGGCGCCTACAGGGACTCCGAGCTCTCCCGCGAGCACGCGCTCACGAGACTGCTGGCCGACCTTCACCGCGAGCAGGGCGTCGAGCGCCTCAGGCTGACGGGCCTTCAGACCGAGCACGTGCTCGAGTTGATGCAGGCGCTGGCCGGCCACGAGCTCGACGAGGATGGGCGGGCGCTCGCCGCGGAGATCACCCGGGAGACTGCCGGCAACCCGTTCTTCGCGGTCGAGCTGCTGCGTCACCTGCTCGAGTCCGGCGCGATCGAACAGCGGGAGGGCGGGCCGTGGCACGTCGTCGGCAACGTGGCCGACCTCGGCCTGCCGGAGAGCGTGAGGGAGGTGGTCGGCCAACGCGTCGATCGGCTCGGCTCGGACGCCCGCCAGGCCCTCAGCGCGGCGGCGGTGATCGGCCGCGACTTCGACATCGACCTGCTGATCGCCGTCCTCGAGCTCCCGGAAGCACACCTGCTCGACCTGCTCGAGGAGGCGGTGGCCGCCCTGCTGCTGAAGGAGAGCTCCGAGCGGGCGGGACGGTTCACCTTCACCCACGCCCTCGTCGAGCACACCCTGTATGAGTCCCTCGGGCGCACCCGCCGTGCCCTCCTTCACCGGCAGGTGGCCGAGGCGCTGGAGGCGCAGTGCGGGGACCGTCTCGACGAGCGCCTGGGTGAGCTGGCCGGCCACTGGGCCGCCGCCGTCGTCAGCGTGGACACCGCCAAGGCCCTGTATTACGCCCAACGAGCCGGCGAGTGGGCGCTGAGCCAGCTCGCCCCCGACGAGGCGGCACGCTGGTTCCGCCAGGCGCTCGAGCTCCACGGCCAGACGCCGGGGGGCGACCCGTCAGAGCTCTGCGAGCTGCTGATCGGCCTCGGCGAGGCTCAGCGCCAGATGGGCGACCCCGAGTTCCGCCCGACGCTGCTGGCCGCGGCCCGCCAGGCCAAGGAGCTGGGCGACCCGGACCGCCTGTGCCGTGCCGTTCTCGCGAACAGCCGGGAACTGGCCGCAAGCCAGATGGGCGCTCCGGACGACGAGCGGGTGGAGGCCCTCGACGCCGCCGCCGAGGCCCTGCCGGAGGACGACCCGCGGCGGGCGCAGGTGCTCGCGCTGCTCGCCTGCGAGGTGCACTACGACGATCCCGCCCGCTCCCGGCAGCTCGCCGAGCAGGCGATCGCCAAAGCCCGGGCGGCCGGCGATCCGCTCGCCCTCGCCCACACGCTCGTGAACGCCATCTGGGCGATCTGGGGAGTCGACACGCTGCGCGAGCGGGAGAGCCTGATGGCGGAGCTGGTGGAGCTGCTGGAGCGTCTGGATGACCCGTGGCTGAGCTTCTGGGCGGCCGCCAGACGGGTCGGGGTGGGCCTGGAAGCGGGCGAGCGCTCGCAGGTGGAGTCGGGCATGGACGCCGTCAGGAACCTCGCGGCCTCCGTGCCGCAGCCGTCGATCGCCTACATGCGGCTGCGGCTGGAGTCGGGCGTC
>DATFZP010000279.1:0-6722 GCA_035314405.1 Solirubrobacteraceae bacterium
TCTCGGCCTGTCCGACCCCCACGGTCTCCACGAACACGTCGTCGCGGCCGGCGGCGTCGAGCAGCAGGGCCGCCTGGAGCGCCGCCTCCGACAGCCCCCCGAGCGCACCGCGATTGGCCATCGAGCGGATGAACACCCCGCGATCGAGGAAGTGCTCCGAGAGCCTGATCCTGTCCCCCAGCAGGGCCCCGTGGGTGAACGGCGAGGAGGGGTCGATCGAGAGCACCCCGACTGTCCGTCCCGCCTCGCGGCGGGCCTTCGTCAGGGCCCCGATCAGCGTCGACTTGCCGGCCCCGGGGGGACCGGTGAAGCCGACGACCTCGGCCCGCCCCGTGTGGGGGTAGACCTCCCGCACGAGCTCCCAGCCCTCGGGGCGGTCGTCCTCCACCAGCGTGATCGCACGGGCCAGCGCACGGCGGTCGCCTTCGATCAGGCGCTGGGCTAGCGACGACTCGGTCATCCAGCGCGCAATCATCGCAGGGGCCGTGCCGTGGCCCCGGATCCGGCGTCCCTTACCATCCGCTCGCGATGGAGACGGTTGCCGACACGACCGCGCACTCGCCCCCGGCCCCGGAGGACGAGGAGGTGCGCCGGGCTCCCCCGCCCCTGCACGGCGGCCCCTGGGCGCTCGCGCGTTTCCTGCGGGCCAACCGCATGCTCACCCCCGACTACGCCCGCCTGCTCGGCCGCCTGGTGTGGCTCAAGCTCCGCTACCGGGGCCGCCTGCTGACCGACGGCGTGTGCTTCATCTGCCCCGGGGTCAAGCTCGAGATCGGCCGCGGGGCGAGCTTGCGCGTCGGACGGTGGGCATGGATCGGCCACGGCTGCAAGATCAGGGTGCACGAGGGAGAGGTGAGCATCGGGGCCAAGACGGTGATCGGGCAGGAGTGCACGATCTCGGCCTTCCAGCACGTCTCGATCGGGCGGGAGTGCATCATCGCCGACCGGGTGATGATGATCGACTTCGACCACGGCGTCACGGAGGTGGATCGGCCGATCCGCATGCAGGGCATCTACAAGCGCGACGTGCGGGTGGGGCACAACGTGTGGATCGGCTACGGCGCCTGCATCCTCAGAGGGGTGAGCATCGGGGACAACAGCGTCGTGGGGACGAGCTCCGTGGTCACGGGGGCGGTCCCGACAAACTCGGTCTTCGCCGGAGTCCCGGCCCGCCTGATCAGGATGCGAGATGCACCCCGCTCGATGCGCTGGCAGTGAGCCGAGCGCGCGGCGGCCGATGCTAGAGTCTGCCCCCTTCGCCATGCGATCGCCGACGGGCTCCGCGGAGAGCCGGTGAAATCGTCAGTCGGGTCTCGGATGGTTCCGTTGCACGGAGCGAGTTACCGCACGATGGCACCCCTGATCTCCACCGATCGAGTCATCAACGGTGAACGCCAGTTCTGGAGCGAGATCAACGCGATCCTCGCCGGTGGGGCGAGCCGGATCTGCGACGTCGGAGGCGGCGCCAAACCGATCCTCTCCCTCGACAGGATCGAGGAGCTCGGACTCGACTATGTCGTCCTCGACGAGTCCGAGGAGGAGCTCGACAGGACCCCCGACGGCTACCAGCGTTTCCACGCGAGCATCCTCGACCGGGCGGCGGTGGCTCGGCTCGTGGAGCAGGGCCCCTTCGATGCCGTGCTCACCCGCTGGACGGCCGAGCACGTACCCGACGGAAAACTGTTCCACGAAGAGGTGTTCACCATGCTGAGGCCGGGGGGGGTCGCGCTGCACTACTTCCCGACCCTCTACTCGCTGCCATTCCTGGTCAACCGCCTGCTCACGCCGGCCGCCTCCGAGTCGGTCCTGTACAGGCTGTTCCCGTCGCGGAAGGTCAAGTTCCGGCCCTATTACTCCTGGTGTCGCGGCCCGACCCGCGGACAGCTTCGGCGGCTCGAAGCCCTCGGGTACTCGGTCGAGCGCTACACGGGCTATTTCGGCCACGGCAACTATCGCCAGGTGAAGCCTCTCGACGCGGTCCAGCGGGCGCTCACCAACTGGCTGGTCGAGCACCCGCAGCCGCTGCTCACGAGCTTTGCCCTGGTCGTGCTCAGGCGACCGCCGTGAGCGCACCCCGCTACTCGGCCGGGGTCAGGAGCGCCGACGGGTCGGCGTCGACGGCGAGGTTGCGGAGGCCGGCTTCCTCCACCCCCTCGGCGCCGGCCTCCATGCAGCGCTCCAGCGCGAGCCGATGAGCGTCGAAGCGCTCGCGTGCGTAGGGACCGGCGAGCGCCCGCGAGACGAGGAACGGCCAATCGCTCGCCTGCAGGGCGAGCAGCTCGCGAGCCGCCGCGCGGCTGACGCCGGCGCCGCCCGCCACCAGACGCAGCTCCGCCGCTCGCATCGCGAAGGCCATCTCGGCGACGGCCGGGCCTGACCACGTCGACAGATCGCCCCCCTTGCCCCAGGTGAACACCTCCCACTTGCCGACGCCGGGCCCGTCCCCCGGCAGCCGGGCCGGGGAAGCGGGCGGAAGGGTCCTCCTCGCGGGCGTCCCGACCCCCCGGATCGCCTCGATGTCTGCCAGCGCGTCGTCCAGGCGCACCAGCTCGAGGCCCTGTCGCGCGCACTCCTCAACGACAGCCCGCAGCCACTCGGGCCCCTCGTACCACCAGTGGCCCAGCAGCTCGGTGTCCGCAGCGAAGATCACCAGCCCGCCCCGCGGGAGCGGCCGGGCCCCGGTGACGCGCTCGTTCGCCCTGCGCAGGCGCTCGATCGTGCGGGCGACGAAATCGGCGGCGTGCTCGCGGGCAAGCGCGACGGCGCGGCCGTGGTCGTAGGGAGCGCCGGCGTTGCTCCAGGGCTTGTGCTGGTGGATGGTGTGATGGTGGTAGTCGCGGTAGTCCCCGGCCGCGGGGTAGCCGCGATCGCTCCACACGAGTGAGATCGTGCTCCGATCGATCGGCACGAGGAGCAGGCCGGACTCCGAGCGGACAGGCCTCAGATGCTCGTCGGCTCCCAGTCCCCATCGGCTCGTCAGCTCGACGCATACGGCACTCGCCCCGCCGTCCTGGAGCGCTCGCTCGAGCCACGAAGCATAGGCGCACTCGGGCAACCAGAAGCCGCCGCGCCAGTGCTCGCCGAAGCGCCGGCGGTGCGAGCTGACGCCGGTTTGCACCTGCAGGCGCACGCCGGCGTCGGTGGCGAGCAGGGGCAGGATCGCGTGTGTCGCCGACGAGGTCCACTGCGCATGGGGAGCGAGCGCCCCGAGCAGGTCTCCCCCGCGCGCGTGGAGACTCGAGAGCGCCCGCTCGTAGTCTCCCCAGGCGCGCTCCACCTCGCTCGCGAGCAGCACCTCCCCGGCCGCCCGCAGGCCGGCGGCGTCCCGCTCGTGGGTGTCCCGGCGCACCCCCGCGACGAAGGCGGTGAAGCGGTCCGTCAGGCCTTCGGCCTCCAGCTGGTCACATAGGACCGGCGTCAACGACAGCGTCAGGGGAGCTCCCTCCTCGAGCAGGTCGAGCAGCGGCAGGTAGCAGCCGGTCATCGCCTCCCACAGCCACTCCTCGCCGAACGGCCAAGTACCGAAGCCCTCCACGTACGGCATGTGGGTGTGCAGGACGATCGCCAGCGCGCCGGGGTGGCGACTCACGGCCGGCATACCGCGAGGAAGTCCAGAGCCCGTTCGAGATCTGCCTCCCGGGGGCCCCGCAGGGCGAAGTCCGAGACGGAGATGGCAGGGGTGAAGCGGTCGTAGAACCGCCGCGTGAGGCCCAGGCGGGCATGGACGCGATCCCAGCCGATGCGCAGGGCCAGCTCGTGGACGCGGAGCTTGCGCGCGTGGAACACGCCGTATACCTCGACGCGCGAGAAGTGCTCGCGACAGAGCCGCTCGAACTCCTCCCGGCGGTACTCGTGAACGTGCCAGGGGTTGCCCGAACGGGAGGCTCCCTTGGGCGCGAGCGTGACCACGTTCGGCGTCGAGACGTACACGCTGCCCTCGGCGCCCACGAGCGAGCGGAAGTGATCGAGCGCGGCACCCGGATCGTCCAGATGCTCGACCGTCTGCAGGAACACGACCGCGTCGGCGTCCTCCGTGAAGCTCTCCAGCAGGGCGCGCTCGAAGCGCAGGTTGGGAGAGCGGTAGCGCAGCCGGGCGTGCTCGTGGGCCTCCGGGTTGGCGTCGACTCCGACCACGCTCGCGGCGCTGAGCGACAGCACCTGCGAGCCGTACCCCTCGCCGCACGCCATGTCGATCACCCGTACACCCCTCACCCGTTGGGCGATCCATTCGTAGACGACGAGGTGGCGGCGGAACCAGTAGTTCTCCTCCGGCACGTCCGGGAGCGTCCGCTCGCCGGTGAGCGCCAGCGGAGGGACCCCCTCCGGCTGGTCGCTCTGCAGGTAGGAGGCGGGGGCGGGCGAATCCTCCCCGCCGGCGGTTTGTGGCATGGGCACGGCGGGCGAGTATATGGTGCCGCCCCATGCCCTCCGTGCTCAGCCCCGATCAGATCCGCGACGCGAACGTGCGCTATCACGACGTGGCGGCAGACCACTACGACGCGAAGTGGGGCATCGACTTCGGGGAGATCGGCCAGGAGCAGGTCGCAGCCAAGGTGCGCAAGGCCCTCGGCCGCGAGCCGACCCGCTTCGGGCGCTCGCTGGAGGTGGGAGCGGGCACGGGGTACTTCTCGCTGAACCTCCAGCGGGCGGGTCTGATCGAGCACGCCACCTGCAGCGACATCTCCGAGGGGATGCTCGAGACGCTCAGAGCCAACGCGCGGGAGCTGGGCCTGCAGGTCGAGACGGTCGTGGCCGACGCCGAGTGCCTGCCCTTCGCCGACGGGAGCTTCGATCTCGTCCTCGGCCACGCGGTGCTGCACCACATCCCCGACCTCTCCCGCGCGTTCGCCGAGTTCGAGCGGGTGCTCGCCCCCGGGGGAACGGTCCTGTTCGCAGGCGAGCCCTCCCGCTACGGGGACGTCCTCGCCGCCGTCCCCAAGCGACTCGCGTCGGCCCTCGCACCGTTGTGGCGCCGGGCGGTCCGAGCCGCCCCGCTCCCGCCCCCGCCGGCCGGTCGGCAGGACGCCGCCCTCGAGGGCGTCGTCGACGTGCACGCGTTCGCTCCCGCCGAGCTCGCCGAGGCAGCCCGGGGGGCGGGGTTTCGGGACGTACGGGTCACGGGGGAGGAGCTGGTGGCCAACTGGTTCGGGTGGGCCAACCGCACGCTGGAGGCCTCCGCCGACCCCGACGACATCCCGTGGGCATGGCGCATCTATGCCCATCGCGGCTACCTGCTGCTGCAGGCACTCGACCGCACGCTGCTCGAGTCGCGGCTGCCCCCGGCGATCTTCTACAACCTGATGCTCACCGCACGCAGGCCCCCGGCCTAGCGGACGCCCGCCGGGGGCCCACCGGGGCGCGGCCGGGCGCGTGCACCTAGACTCCATGGTGCGATGCCCGAGCGACTCTCCAGGGGCTTTCCGCTGTTCCCGTTGGGGATCGTGGCGCTGCCGACTGAGGGGGTGCCGCTGCACATCTTCGAGGACCGCTACCGCAGGATGATCGAGCGCTGCCTGCAGGCCGACCCGGGCTCGCACGAGCGGTCCTTCGGCATCCTCTGGCTGTCGGAGGAAGAGCTCAAGCCGATCGGCTGCGCGTGCGAGGTCGAGCAGGTGCTCGAGCGGATGGACGACGGTCGCCTGAACATCCTCGCGCGGGGCGAGCGCCCCTTCCTGCTGGTGGAACGCCAGGACGACCTCCCCTATCCGGCGGGTGTCGTCGAGTTCCTGCATGAGTCCCCCGAGGATCCCGACGCCGAGGCCGTCCAGGCAGCGAGGGAGCTCTACCGGGATCTCGTCAGGCAGGCCACCGACAGGGAGATCGAGCAGTCAGAGCTCGAGCTGCTCGGGGCCTACCGGATGGCGGCGACCGTGGAGTTCGCCGTGGAGGCCAAGCAGGAACTGCTCGAGCTGCGCTCCGAGAACGAGCGCATGCGACTGCTCGCGCGCCTGCTGAAGGCTGCGATGGAGCGGCTCGAGCTGCTCGAGCGAGCCCACGCACGGGCGCTCTCCAACGGAAAGGTCCGCTTCGGCTAGCTATTCCGGCAGGCCGCAGACCTGCTGGGCGACCTGCAGCACGAACAGGGACAGCTCGTGCAGGACGTGGGGCTGCCCGGCGGAGTTGTCGCTGAAGCGGACGGTCCCGTTTTCGTCGCGGACGCTGTAGCTGAGGACCGAGCCCGGGCGCGGTGGCAGCGAGAGCCCGCTGGAGGCCGGGCCGGCGAGTTCTTCCTGGATCGCCCTCGCCTGGACGAGTTGCGGGTCGCTGATCCTCAGAGGGGGCCCGCCGTTGCAGTGGGCGATGCCTTCTTCGTTGACCAGCAGCGTCAGCCGGGCGTGAGGCCCGGAGCCGGTCCTCGTGACGATGAACAGGTCGCCGGCGGTGACCCCGCAGCCGCCGGACAGCAGCGCCGCGGCGATCGCGGCGACGGCCCACAGCCTCATAGGCTCACCGCGACGCCGCCCCGTCGCGGGTCGCCCGCCCCGCTGAGATGCCCGTCGCGACGCAACGCCGCCTGCACTCCTCCGAAGAACAGGTTCAGGGCCGCAAAGCGCACGATCTCCAGCTCGTCGGCGAACTCCCCCACCTCGATCCCGGGCTCGACGAACAGCAGCCCGTCCTCGAAGTGGACCCGGGGCGCCTGCACCGCCTCGCGGGCGGACAGGCCGTGGTCGACCACACCGACGATCGTCTGCAGTATCGCCGAGCGGATGCGGTTGGAG
>DATFZP010000280.1:0-2351 GCA_035314405.1 Solirubrobacteraceae bacterium
ACCCGTTCGGCTCGTCGCAGGGCCCCTTGCCCGTTCCTGCGCCGCTGCGCTACCTGCTCCTGGACGTGTTCACCGCCACGCCGCTGCAGGGCAACCAGCTCGCCGTCGTCCTCGATGGCCGGGGGTTGCGCGAGCGCCAGATGCAGGCCGTCGCCCGCGAGCTCAACCTCTCAGAGACGGTCTTCGTGCTGCCTCCCCGTGCAGTCGGCGATCTGCGCATCCGCATCTTCACGCCCGCCGGCGAGCTGCCGTTCGCAGGGCACCCCACCCTCGGCTCGGCGATCGTGGCCGGGAGCGGGCTGGGGCTCACGACCGTGACCCTCGAGACCGCCCGGGGAGAGGTGCCGGTCGTGCTGGGAGCCGGCCCGGGCGGCGCGCCGTTCGGCAGGATGGAGCAGCCGATCCCCACCGTGTCGGCGTTCGCACGGGAGGGGGACCTGCTCGAAGCCCTCGGCCTCGAGTGCTCGCTGCTGCCCGTGGAGGCCTACTGCAACGGCCCCAACCACGTCTATGTCGAGCTCGCCGGCGAGCATGAGCTCTCACGGCTGCGCCCCGATCTCGCCGCCCTGTCCGAGCTCGGGCAGGTCGACATCTACTGCTTCGCCGGGTCGGGGACGCGATGGAGGAGCCGCATGTTCGCCCCGGCCTTTGGGCTGTCCGAGGATCCTGCCACGGGCTCGGCCGCGGGGCCGCTCGCCGTGCACCTCGCGCGCCACGGGCGGATCGGCTTCGGCGAGGAGATCGAGATCCGCCAGGGACAGGAGATCGGCCGTCCGTCGCTGCTGTACGCGCGGGCGGTTGGCGCCGCCGAGGGCGTAGAGCGGGTCGAGGTTGGGGGCTCGGCGGTGATCGTCGGCCGCGGCGAGATCCATCGCCTGACGGCCGAGCAGGAGGTCGGGCGAGCCTAGTCCTCGAGCGGGACCAGGCCCCTCGCCGGGTCGAGCCGGCGAGACGAGGCGACGGTGTGGAAGAGCGCATCCGCCGGCGCCGCCAGCAGGGCGGTCAGCTCGGCGAGGAACGTCCTGGTGTGCGTCTGGCCGAAGTGCGACTGCAGGGCACCGTCATCCGCCCACTCCTCGACGAATATGTACCGGTCCGGCCGCTCGAGGTCGGAGTAGACGCGATAGCCGCGGCATCCCTCGTCCTGGCGCGAGCGGGAGCACATCTCGGTGGCCACCTCGACGAAGCGCTCGCGGCGATCCTCGGGGATCGTCACGCGTCCGGTGACCACGATCATGCCGGGATGCTATCGGGGGCGGCCGCGCGTCCGCTGGTCGCGGTCACGGGCACGGCCACTCGATCTGGGATGATCGCCGCGACAGCGCCGTCGAGCGGGAGGGCCAAGCGGACATGGGACTGACAGACAAGATGAAGGGCCTGCGCACCAAGGCCGAGGATGCCGTGGTGGAGCGCAAAGACAAGATCCACGACGCCGTGGAGAAGGTTCAGAGCACTGCCGACGAGAAGACGGGCGGCAAGTACCACGAGAAGATCCAGAGCGCCGGAGCCAAGACGGTCGGCCTCGTCGACGGGTTGCAGGCGGGGGACGGCGACGCTCCCTCGGATGCGTCGCGTCCCCAGGCCGGCGCCGTTCCCGGCGCCGACGCGGCGTCCGAGGGCGGGACGGCCGAGGGCGCGCCCGCCGAGGGCGCTTCCGGGGCCGGCTCGGCGCCCGCCTGATCGTCCCCCTGCAGGGTCGCTTGCACTCCATCCGGGAGGTGCCCTAGCGTCGGCGAACAGATGTTCGATGACCGTGGCGGATACCCCTGGCTGGAGGACTGCAACTCCGACCAGCGATCGGCGGCCACGCACCCCGGCGCTACGCTGCTGATCCTCGCCGGGGCTGGGACGGGCAAGACGACGACCCTGTGTGCACGGGTCGCGTGGCTGCTGAGCGAGGGCCTCAGCGCAGATCGGATCCTGCTGCTCACGTTCACCCGGCGGGCGGCACGGGAGATGGTCGAGCGGGCTCGCGTCCTGGCCGAGCGGGTCGTCCCCCACGCGAGCCCGGTCGTGGGCGGCACGTTTCACTCCGTCGCCCACAGGATGGTGCGCCGGCACGCCTCCTCGCTGGGACTCGATCCGGGGTTCGGCGTCCTGGACGCGGGCGATGCTGCCGATCTGCTCGACTTCGTCCGCCAGGAGCAGGGTCACGGGGCGGGCCCCCGGCGCTTCCCCCGCGCTCCCACGATGCTCGACATCTACTCCCGAGCAGTGAACGCGCAGTCCCCTCTCGCCGAGGTTCTGGCCGGGGCCTTTCCGTGGTGTGAGGAGCACCAGGCGGCGCTGGCGGAGATCTTCCGCGCCTACGTCGCCCGCAAGCGGTCGCTCGGCCTGGTGGACCTCGATGA
>DATFZP010000281.1:0-2509 GCA_035314405.1 Solirubrobacteraceae bacterium
GGCGGGCGGTCCCGGGATTCCCGAGTCGGAGGAGTTCGGCGTGATCCTCTCGGTGCTCTCCCGCTCGCTCGAGGAGGACCCGCAGCGCTGGACACGCGTCGGCGAAGGCATCAAAGGCGTCACCGAGGAGACGACCACCGGCGTGCACCGGCTCTACCAGATGGTCGAGGCAGGCGAGCTGCTGTTCCCCGCGATCTGGCCGAGGCCCGCGACGTCGATCTCGTTGTCGAAGTGGCCGATGTTGCCGACGATCGCCTGGTGCTTCATCCGCCGCATGTCCGCGGCGGTGATGATGTCCTTGTTGCCGGTCGCTGTGATGAAGATGTCGGCCGTCTCGAGCACTTCCTGCAGCGTCCTGACCTCGTAGCCCTGCATCGCCGCCTGCAGCGCGCAGATCGGGTCGATCTCCGTGATCACCACCCGTGCCCCCTGGCCGCGGAGGGATTCCGCGCAGCCCTTGCCGACGTCCCCGAAGCCGCACACCACCGCGACCTTGCCGCCGATCATGACGTCGGTCGCTCGGTTGATGCCGTCGATCAGGGAGTGGCGGCAGCCGTAGAGGTTGTCGAACTTCGACTTCGTGACGGAGTCGTTGACGTTGATCGCCGGAAACAGGAGCTCGCCGGTCTCGACCATCTGGTAGAGGCGGTGGACGCCCGTCGTGGTCTCCTCGGTCACCCCTTTGATGCCTTCGCCGATCCTCGTCCAGCGCCGGGGGTCCTCCTCCAGCGAGCGGCTCAGCAGGGAGAGGATGACGCGGAACTCCTCGGAGTCGGAGATCCCCGGGCCCCCGGCCTCGGGGACGGCGCCCGCGAGCTCGTACTCGGTTCCCTTGTGCACGAGCAGGGTCGCGTCGCCGCCGTCGTCGAGGATCATGTTCGGACCCGATCCACCGGTGCCGTCCTCGCCCTCGGGCCAGCGCAGGGCCTGTTCGGTGCACCACCAGTACTCCTCGAGGGTCTCCCCCTTCCACGCGTACACGGGCACGCCACTGGGGCTCTCGGTAGTTCCGTTCGGACCGACGGCGACGGCCGCCGCAGCATGATCCTGGGTGGAGAAGATGTTGCAGCTGCACCAACGGACCTCCGCGCCGAGGGCCCTGAGCGTCTCGATCAGGACGGCAGTCTGGACCGTCATGTGCAGCGAGCCGGTGATGCGGGCGCCCTTCAGCGGCTGGGCCGAGGCGTACTCGCGGCGGATCGCCATCAGCCCGGGCATCTCGTGCTCGGCGAGGACGATCTCCTTGCGGCCGAACTCGGCGAGGCTGAGGTCGGCGACCTTGAAGTCGTCGGCGGTGATCGTGGCGGTGGGGGTCATCTGGCGGTCTCCATGGTAATAGGGATGGTCGGTGCGCCGGAGGGACGGTCCGGCGGGGGGTGGGGCTCAGCGGCTAGCGAGCGCCGTCTTCAGCTCGTCGATCACCTTGACAGGTCCCGGATCGACCCCCCGCAGGGCGGCGAGGTAGATCGAGACGAGATCGCCGAGGAGCACGAGCGAGACCACCCGCTCGACCGCGGTCTGCCCGCGCGTCTCCAGGTGGAAGCTCTCGACGGCGTTGCCGGCGATCAGGCGCTCGGTGAGGTCCATCCGCTCCTTCACCCGTGGGTGGGCGTCGGAGTCGTCGAGGAACACCGCCGAGAATCGCCCCAGGTCCCTGGCGCCCTCCCACCCGGCGAGCTCGTTGTGGTCGAGCTCGGGGAGCTCGTTCCAGAAGCATGGCTGCTTGGCGTTCTCGTTGATCTGCGTCTTCCACCGGTAGGCGATCGGCGTCGTCAGCCCGGCGCCGGCCACGACCGGCGTGGTGCCGTGCAGCCCGCGGGCCAGTTCCTTGGCGAGCGAGTCCTCCGGCGCGTCCGGACCCCACTCCGAGACGAGCTGCTCGGTGTGGGAGGCGGCGACGTCGATCTCCGAGGTGAGCCGAGGGCCGGCGCCGCACAGGGCCGCCACCTCGAGCGACGCCACGATCATGTAGGCGACCGCCGCCCGCGGCTGGAAGCCGCCCGGCAGGGGGATCACGGGGACCTCGTCGGCCCGGGCCATCTCGGCCAGGCGCCCGCCGGTGGTCACGACGGTCCGCTTCGCCCCGAGGGCTCCCGCCGACTCGTAGCAGGCGAGCGTCTCCTCGGTCTCCCCCGAGTAGCTCGCGCACAGGACCATCGTGTCCGGGGTCGTCCACGTCGGCAGCCCGTAGGCGCGGGTGACGAAGATCGGCCTCGAGGCGTGATCGCCCAGCGCGGCACGGGCGAGCGCGCCGCCGATCGCCGAGCCGCCCATGCCCGCGACGACGAGGCCGCCCGGGGTGTCGCGGGGCTCGATCGCCGCGGACTGCACGCGCCAGACCGCGTCGCCCAGCTGCGCGGGCATCGCGAGGATGTCGGACAGCATGCGACCGGAGTCCAGCGCGTCGATGCTCGCCCGGTCGAGCGTGCTCACAGCCGCTCTCCCGGCTCGATCCGAGTGCCCGCCGGCACCAGCCGGCAGTCGCCGACCTCGGCATCCTCTCCGACCA
>DATFZP010000282.1:0-2954 GCA_035314405.1 Solirubrobacteraceae bacterium
GATCGACATCTTCGCCGACACCTTCGCCCACGCCATCGCCGCCGCGAACCGAGTGTTCCCGGTGAACGCCCCCGGCTCGCCCTCAGCGCCCCTGCCGCCCCCTGTCTACTGCCCGGGCCTCGAAGGCCCGCCGAACGGTGCGGTGGAAACGGTGATGGCTGCACTCCCCGGAGCGGCCTGTCAGCGCGCCGCCGCCACGGTCGCCTTCACCAAGGCGGTCGGCGGCGACTGACGTCAGCTACCCGGGGACCGCCGGGACCGGCTTTCCGATATCGCGTCTCAGGCTGAGGAACGCGAGGGAGCCGATCACGGCGGGCACCCACAGGGAGATCGCCCGGTAGACGATCACCGCGGCGATCACCACCGAGGCCGGGCGCACCCCGAACAGGAGCAGCATCCCCACGAGCCCTCCTTCGACCGCGATGAACCCGGCCGGGACCGGAATCGAGTTGGCGAGCATGCCCACCAGGTATGCCATCGCGACCGTCCAGAAGGACGGGGAGTGACCGAAGGCCAGGAAGGCCGCGAACAGGACGAGGTTGTCGAACAGCCAGTAGCCGACCGCTCCGAGCAGCTTCCAGTCGTGCCGGCGCAGGAGCACCATGCCTTCTTCCACACCGTCGCCGAGGGCCTTCAGGGCGACTGCCCTGCGTCCCCCCTCCAGCTCTCGCCGGGCGGCCGAGCGGCGGGCCCAGGCGGCAAGGAGCAGCACGGCGGCGATCGTCGCCAGTGCCGCCAGCGCGGGCAGGAGCGTGAGCAGTGGGTTGCGGGAGCCCGGGATCAGCCCCAGCCACATCGGTATGCCGATCAGCGTCGTCGCCGCGACGTTGACCGAGCTCGTCAGCAGGAAGATCAGCACCGAGCGCTTGGCGATCCGCTCGACCGAGATGCCTTTGCTTCGCATCACCCACGCGCCGAGGGCAATCCCCGCGAGCCCGCTCACCGACACCACCGAGTTGACGGCGAGCTCCGACAGCGACAGCCGTGAGGCCACGCGGCGGCCGAGGCGGCCGAACACGAGCTCGAACAGCACGACGTAGCCGAGGCACGAGAGCACCTCGAAGCCGATCGCCGCCGACACCCACGAGAGCTTCGCGTCGGAGATCAGGTCCCCGGCCGCTCGCAGACCGGGCACGGAGAACAGCAGGGCGACGATCAGCGCGAAGAAGATCGCGAGGCTGATGATGCTGTTGCGCAGGATCCGGGAGCTGCTGGCGAGCACGTCCTCGCCGAGCTGCTCCGTGCCCGGTTCCTCAACGATGGCTGACCCCTCCTCGATTCTTAGCATTCTCTTCGTCATTCCTTACCCGAACGTCCGGGTCACCGATCACGCTAGCCTCACAACGGCGTTCTCCACCCCGGTCGCACGTCGCGACGCTACACGCCCGCGGCGCGCGACCGGACAAGACCATGGCTGAGCAGGCACGCATACTTGTCGTCGACGACGAGCCCGCCGTCCAGACCGCGCTGCTTCGAGCGCTGACGCTCGAACGGTACGAGGTCGCCGGGGCCGCCGACGGACAGGAGGCGCTGGAGCGGCTCGGAAACGATCCCTACGAGGCCGTGATCCTCGACATCGCGATGCCGAAGCTGGACGGGATCGAGGTGTGTCGACGCATGCGTGAGGGGGGCGACCGCACGCCGGTGCTGATGCTGACCGCCCGGGGGGAGCTCGATGACCGCGTCGCCGGGCTCGATGCCGGTGCCGACGACTACCTCGTCAAGCCGTTCGCCCTGCGCGAGCTGCTGGCCCGGGTGCGAGCCCTGATACGACGGGCGGGCGATGAGGACGAGCAGGAGGACTCGCTCTCCTTCGAGGATCTACGCCTTGACCTTCGCGCCCACGAGGCGTGGCGGGGCGAGCGACTGCTGAACCTCACCCGCACCGAGTTCCTGCTGCTGGAGATGTTCCTCCGCCACCCCCGCAAGGTCCTCACCCGCACCTCGATCTTCGAGCACGTGTGGGGCTACGACTTCGGGTCCAGCTCCAACTCCCTGGGCGTCTACATGGGGTACCTGCGTCGCAAGACGGAGGCCGGCGGAGAGCCCAGGCTGCTGCACACGGTGAGAGGCGTCGGCTACGTGCTGCGGGCGCCACGATGAGCTTCCGCCGGCGGATCGCCCTCGCCGCCGCCGCCGCCGTGGCGGTCGCCGTCGTGCTCGCCTCGGCCCTCACGTATGCGCTCACCTCCAACCAGCTCCACAGCCAGCTCGACTCGCAGCTGCGCAATCGCGGCCGCGAGGTCGGTCGAGTCTTCAGGCTGCTCGGGCAGGGCGCGCCGACGAGCGCCGAGGGACCGACCGCCGCGCTGTCCCCGCCGGTCCTCACTCCGGAGGCGACGCAGGGCGGGGGCGCCTCCGTCGGGAGCGGTGTCCGGACTCGGGGGATAGCGCCGTCCGGCGCCGGGAACCTGTTCGGTCGCCTGCCCTCCAACCCCGATCAGGTCCGCGGCTACCAGCAGGTGGTGGACGCCAGCGGGAGGATTCTCGCACGCTCCTACGAGGAGGTCTCCTTGCCGGTGGATCGCGCCACGCGGCTGCTCGCCGCCCACGGGGGAGCGCCCCACTTCAGCGACGTGCGGGTCAACGGCCAGCACCTGCGGGTGCTGGCCGAGCCCTTCGGCGCCGGTCGTGCCGTGCAGCTGGCCCAGCCGTTGACCGAAGTCGACAGCCTGCTCAGCAGGCTTCGCCTGATCCTCGTGCTGCTCGACGTCGGGGGGATCGCACTCGCCGCCCTCCTTGGAACGCTCGTGGCCGGCGCGGCCGTCCAGCCGCTGCGGCGCCTCACCGAGGCCACCGAGCACGTGACCGCGACGAGCGATTTGAGCCGACGGATCGAGCCGGCGGGAGGGGACGAGATCGGTCGCTTGGCGGCCAGCTTCAACGCCATGCTCGACGCACTCGAGCGATCGATGCGGGCACTCGACGCGTCCGTCCACGCCCAGCGCCAGCTC
>DATFZP010000283.1:0-3199 GCA_035314405.1 Solirubrobacteraceae bacterium
CACTTCCACGAGTGGCTCGGCGACTCATGGGGGGTTCTGTTCTCCCACCCAAAGGACTTCACCCCCGTCTGCACGACCGAGCTCGGCTACATGGCCAAAGCCAAGCCGGAGTTCGACCGCAGGGGCGTGAAGATCATCGGCCTCTCGGTCGACGCCAGCTCAGACCACGAGCGGTGGGCGCGCGACATCGAGGAGACCCAGGGCACGGCTCCCAACTACCCGATCATCGCCGACGGCGACTTCAAGGTGTCAAAGCTCTACGGAATGCTGCCGAGCGAGGTATCCGGCGACCCGGGGTCACGTACGCCGGCCGACAACCAGACCGTGCGCAACGTGTTCGTGATCGGCCCCGACAAGAAGATCAAGCTGATCCTCATCTACCCGATGACGACCGGACGGAACTTCGACGAGGTCCTGCGCGTGATCGACTCGCTCCAGCTCACCGCCAAGCACAAGGTCGCCACGCCGGTCAACTGGCATCAGGGGGATGACGTGATCATCGCCGGCTCCGTCTCCAACGAGGAGGCCAAAGAGACCTATCCGGATGGCTGGAAGGAGCCGCGACCCTACATCCGGATCGTCCCCCAGCCGAAGTAGGGGCAGCGGCGACGCCAAGCGCTGCCGGCGCCCGCAGAGTGTTCCCAGGGCCCGGCGAAGCACGGCGGCCCGCCTCGGATCCCCGGACTCACCGGGGGGTCCGAGGCTGTGCCCTCGCTAGCCGGGAGCGACACCGGCGAAGCCCGGCCGCGTCGGCGGGGGCGGCTGTTCGAGCTGGCCGCTCTGTTCCTGCCAGCTGACGGAGAACGACCCGCCCGAGGCGGGAGGGGTGGACGGAGTGGCGGTGATCAGGCGCCTCGTGGACGAGAGGCGCCGGCGGTTCCCCCGCCCGGAGCCGGACGTCGGGTCCTGGCGCAGCTCCAACGGGGTGTCCGACCATGCGGGGTTGACGATCGCACCGGTGTGCCCGGCCGCCGTGGCGGTGGCGCTCGAGAACGACACGTTCCCGAAGTCGGTGAGCGCGAGCGTCCGGCAGGCGTTGGCCGAGAGGCACACCGAGGGCGCCTCCACGATCCAGTCCGCCGAGGAGAGGTCGAGCACCGGGTCGCGCCTGGTGGTCGAGAAATGGGTCCCGGTGCTCAGATCGCGCATCCGGAGCGTGACCTCGTGGGAGCGCACGGCGACCGACGCGGACAGCACGTCCCCGGGATGGACCTCGAGCCTCAGTTCGACGGGCACCGCGGGCACGAGCTCGTACCAGCTCGAGTAGCCCGCCGCTCCGGAGCTCGTGCAGTCTGCGTCCGTGCCGATCTGCTCCAGAGCGGGGGAGTCTTCGCTGGCGCCCCCGAGCCCGACCCACACCGCCGAGTAGCTTTCCCGTCCCGCGCTGCAGGTCGCGTTGGGAATGGTCCAGGTGCCCGACACCCGCTCGAATCGCGAGCCCACGCCGGCGGAGGGGGACGCGATGTAGCCCGCCCAGTTGCTGCTGACGCTGATCGCCTCGGCCGACGCCGCGCCCACGGCCATGAGCGCGATCCACGTGATCGACCAGACCTTTGCGGCCGGCCCCAGCAGCCTCTGGAACCTCATCCGTTCGCCCGACCCGCAGCCGTCGCGGCCACGAGCTCGTCCGGCGGTCCCGGCTCGCCCGGGCGCAGATCCAGCTGCCACCAGCCGACATCGTGCCAGGCCCCGGCCTTCCAGCCGATCCGTCTGTAGGTGCCCACGGGGAGGAACCCCATCGCCCGGTGCAGGCCGTTGCTCGAGTCGTTGGGCTGGGTGACACCCGCGCACAGCGTCCACAGGCCGATGCTCCGCAGCTGCTCGAACAGCGCTGTGTACAGCGCCCGCCCGACCCCCGATCGGTGGTGCCGGGCGTCGACGTAGACGGCCACATCCGCCGCCCAGCGGTAGGCGGCTCGCTCCTGGTGGGGCGAGCCGTAGGCGTAGCCCACGGGGACCCCTCCGCGCTCGGCCACCACCCACGCGTGAGCGGCCCGGATGCGCCCTGCGATCTCCTCGGGCGTCGGCGGTCGGGTCTCGAAGGAAGTCGCCGAGCGGGAGACGTATGGCTCGTAGATCGCCGCGCACGCGGCCGCATCGAGCTGCGGGTCGGCGTTGCGGATGATCATGATCGCCAGACCATAGAGCCATGGAGCGTAGAGCCATGGAGCGTAGAGCCATGGAGCGCAGGAGATCTGGCGCTCAGGGTCAATCCCATCGGCCACACGCGCCGGTCGGGGCCTAGAATCGGGCACAGGCACGGTCCGATGAACCTCGTCTTCTCGACCTCCGAACTCGCACCCCGCGAGCGTCTTCCGGCGCTGCAAGAGGCCGTATCGGAGGCGTTTCTGCCGGTCGGCATTGCGCCGATCGGGCCGGCGAGGGAGGCGGGGCGCTTCCACGGAGCGGTGATGGCGCACAGGTTCGACGGACTCGCGGTGGCCCGCTTCAGCGGCAGCTCGATCGCCGCCGTTCGCACAAGCCGGCACATCGACGCCTCGCACAGCGACGACTACCTCGTGGCCCTGCACACCAAGGGCCTTGCACGTGCCACGCAGGACGGCCGGGAGATCACCTTGCGCCCCGGCGACCTCTCGCTCCTGGACAGCGCCCGTCCATACACGATCGAGCTCGTGAACGCCGGTCCCTTCGAGCACCTCGCCTACCGGGTGCCCCGCGTCGCCCTCGAGGCTCGCTCGGACGGGCTGCATCGGGCCCTCGCGGCGCCCGTGAGGGCCGGCAGCGACGCCGGAGGGCTGGCATCCGAGTATCTGCTCAGGCTCGCGGCTCCGAATTGGAGGACTCCCCTCGCCGAGTCCTCCCCGCTGATCGAGACAGGGCTCGACCTGCTCGTCACGGCGCTGTTCGCCGCCACCGGCGTCCCCGTCGCGAGCGGCTCGCGGCAGACCCAGATGCTGGCGCGGGTCAAGCGTCACGCGTTGGCCCACCTCGGCACCCCCGACCTGTCCCCGGTGAGCGCCGCCGAGGCGCTCTACATCTCACCCCGCCAGCTGCACCGGCTGTTCGCCCGCGAGCAGACGACGTTCGGCGCATGGACCCGTGAGCAGCGCCTGCGCCGCTGTCGCAGGGACCTCGCCGACGAGCGTCTCGCCGAGCTGTCGATCTCCCAGATCGCTCGCCGATGGGGCTATCGCAGCGGCGCCCACTTCACGCGGGCCTTCTCCTCCCGCTTCGGCGT
>DATFZP010000284.1:0-8752 GCA_035314405.1 Solirubrobacteraceae bacterium
GGCGATGGAGGGCGAACGGCCCGGAGAGGACCCGGACGACCTAGAGGACGACGACGACGACGGCTCCGACCTCGGGGAGGGCCGGGAGGAGTCGGCGGAGTCCGTCACGATCGAGGTGTCCGGTCTGTCGCTGTTCACCCACCACGGAGTCAGCGACGCCGAGAGGGAGATCGGCCAGCGGCTCGTCGTCGACCTGCGCCTGGACGTCGGGGAGAGCGATGCCACCGTCACGGACTCGATCGAGGACACGGTCGACTACGCGGAGGTCTGCCAGCTCGTCGCGCTGATCGCCCAGCAGCGCTCCCACAGGACGCTCGAGCGGCTGTGCAGCGCGATCGCCGACCGCCTGCTCGCCGACTACGACCTCGAGGGGGTCTGGGTCAAGGTGGCCAAGCCAGAGCCCCCGATGGCGCTGTCGGTCGACGAGGTCTCCGTCGAGGTCTGGCGCGAAGCGGAGGGGTAAGCTGCAGCCATGAACGCCGCCACGCAGTTTCGCGCCTCGGTCGAGAGCATGGACATCGACGCCGCCCACGAGCTTCTCGCCGAGGACATCGTCTTCCACAGCCCCGCCACCTTCCATCCGTTCGTGGGGCGGGAGACCGTTACCCGCCTGCTCTCGCTCGTGTCCCAGACCTTCGAGGACTTCCGCTACACCGACGAGCTCCACGGGGACGGCGCCCACGCGCTGATCTTCCGGGCCTCGATCGGGGATCGGGAGATCGAGGGGATCGACCTGCTCAGGCTCGACGAGGAGGGACTGATCTCCGATTTCACCGTGATGCTGCGCCCGCTGTCCGGCCTGATCCCGTTCGCCCAGGCGATGGGCGAGAAGGTCGTCCAGGCGGGTCTGCAGACGACCCCCGCGTGAGCCCCCGCCCGTCCGGCGGGCGCTGAATGGGCGACGGGGGATCGCGGACGGGTCTGCTGGGCCTCGGCTCGAACGTCGGCGATCGGCGCGCCCACCTGCAGGCCGCCGTCGATGCGCTGCCGGCGAGGGGCGTGGAGGTGCTCGCGTCCTCCTCGACCTACGACACCGACCCCGTCGGGGAGGTGCTCGACCAGCCGAGCTTCCTGAACGCGTGCCTGAGGGTGCTCACGTCCCTCGGCCCGCTGGAGCTGCTCGACGCGGTCAAGCGGCTCGAGCAGGATCTGGGCCGCGCCGGGGGCGAGCTCCGCCACGGCCCCAGGGTGATCGACGTCGACGTCCTCCTTCTCGGCGAGGTCAGTCTTCGCCACGAGCGGATGTCCCTGCCCCACGAGCAGCTGCTGACCCGTCGCTTCGTCCTGATTCCCGCGCTGGAGCTGGACCTGTGTCTGCGGACTCCCGACGGCGTCGCGCTCGCCGACGCCCTCGCGGCTCTGCCGCCGGGGGAGGGCGTGCGCTGGGCCGGGCCGCCGCTGCGCCTGTGAGGCCGGGCGGAGGGCGGCCGCCGCACGTGGGAGGCTCAGCGGACGATCGTGCCCACGCGGGGCCCCCCGCTCACGCGGCAGCTCCCCGATACCCATCCCAGGCGGCCAGCCGCAGGAGGGTCCCCGCATCGACACCCCTGCCGGAGACGATGCACAGCCGCCCGTCGCGCAGCCACGCGACCGCGCTCGTGCCGTGCGCGCTCAGGACCCGGTAGGCGGTCGACCCCTGCCACGTCTCGGTGCCCCCGCCGAGCGGAGGCGGCGGCGTGCCGGCGACGATCGCATAGCCGATCCGCCGCCTGCTGCCGTCGGCGTAGAAGACCGTCGTGACCTCCCGCCCGGCGAGGCGGTCCGAGCGGGCCCCCACCGGATGCCAGCCAAAGCGCTCCCCCCAGTCGGGGAAGGCGACCCCGTCGACGCTCGCGGCGAGCATCCCCGTGTTCCCGGGAGCGCTGGAGGGGGCCGCCAGCGTGGGCGCACGCAGGGCCAGCGCCGACGCCGCGTCGAGGCTCGGCGGGGAGGGGGAGCGAGCGCCGCCGAGCGCGATCAGCACGACCGCGACGACCGCGGCGAGGGCGAGGGCCACGGCCCCCGCGAGCCTCCACCGCGGCGCGGGGACGGGGTCGGCCGGCCGGCGGCGGCCACGGCCGGGGGGGCTCTCGGCGGCGAGCGCCCGTACGCTCTCGTGGAGCTCCTCCGGCGCGCGGACGTCGATCGAGCGGACGAACTCGATCAGCGGGGATTCGGGGTCTGACGGGCGCTCGCTCATGGTGTTCCACCACCTGACAGGACTCCGCTGGGGGTCGAGTCTTCCCTGCGCCCCGCCCCCGGCCGCCCACCGGCTCGGCGCTCAGGATCCGCCGGGGTCGGGGCCGCGGGTGTCGCAGGGGACGATCGGGTGTCCGCCTGCTCGCCCGCCGAGGGCTCCCCGAGGAGCTCGGCGGTGAGCGCTCGGCGTGCCCGGAACAGCCTCGTCGTGATCGTCGTCTCGCGCACACCCAGGGAGCGGGCGGCCTCCCGGTAGGAGAGGCCGAGGACGTCCACCGCGACGATCGCCAGCCGGAAGCTCTCCGGCAGGGCCGCGATCGACGCATACACCTCCTGCACCTCGAAGGCCCGCTCCGGCTGGGCCATCGGCTCGGGATCGGCGGCCGGCAGATCCTCGACTCCGGCGACCGCCAGGGGCCGCCTGGCGGCGGTCCTGCGGCTCGTCAGGAAGGTGTTGCGCAGCGCTCGCATCAGGTAGCGAAGCTCGTCGTCCCCCCTCAACCTCCGCGGCCGCGAGAGCACGCGGGCGAAGGTTTCCTGGACCAGGTCCTCGGCATCCTCGCGGGAGCCGCACAGCGCCCACGCGGCGCGGTAGAGGCGATCCACGTGCTGGGTCAGGGCCTGGGGATCCAGGGTTCGCATGGGCTGGGCGGGGATCGGCCCCGGCTGCGGGTCGCGCGAGGCCCCCGCCCGCGACTGTAGCGCCGCGGGCCCCGCGCCGCTCAGCTGCTCACGGACGCCGGCTGCCACTCCGCCGGCAGCACGCCGGCCGGGACCTCTCCCGCCATCGGCGGGAAGTATCCGACCAGGCCCGCGCTCGGGCGGCCCTCGATCAGGGGGCGCACATCGCCGATCGTCATCAGCAGGCGGATCGAGCTGCCGATCTGCAGATCCGCCGCGTTCGGCTGCTCGCCCCCCAACAGGCCCTCGGTGATCCAGCCGTCGACGCGGTCGAGGTGGTAGGGAAGGTCCATCAGATCGGTGCGGGCGCTCTCGTCGGTGGCCTTGTTGCGAAGCGCCATCATGCGGGCGGTGAAGGGGAGGGCGGGTCGCAGCAATGCGGGGGGGATGTGCAGGAGGCCGTCGGCCGCGTAGCTCTCCATCGCCGCCGGGCGGCGCACGAAGGCGACGTCGAGCAGCCGCCGGGGCACGCCCTGGAGGACGTCGTCGCCCCACCGCTCGGCGTCGAGCACGCTCTCGCGTCGGGGGTCCGCGGGCGGCGGCAGCAGCGGCGGCTCGGGGGCGAGCGTGTCCAGGCGCCGCATGATCGAGCGTGACCCGGCGATGCGCTCGGCCCCGATCCTCATCCCCGGGACCGTCGCCGCGCCGTAGAGCACAGGGCCCACGAGCAGCTGGCTCAAGGGCAGCAGCTCGACCCGCCGGTAGTCGATGCCCTTGCGCCTCATCGCCTCTTCCACCGCGGCGCACGGGTGCGAGCCGGTGAGCGAGTACAGGGTGGGCGTGGTGGCAGCCATCGTGGGGGCGAGGATAATGGTCGGCGATGCTCCTTGCGGTCGACGTCGGCAACACCCAGACCCACTTCGGCGCGTTCCGCGGGGAGCAGCTGGTCGAGCACTGGCGTTTTGCGACCGTCCGGCAGTCCACCGCCGACGAGCTCGGGGCGGCCCTCAGCAACCTCCTCGAGCTGCGGGGATACAGCTTCGCCGACCTCTCCTCCTCGATCGTCTCCTCGACGGTTCCACAGCTCGAGCCCGAGTGGACCGAGATGGCCGGGCGCTACCTCTCCCACGAGATGCTCGCCGTGGGACCGGGGACGAGGACGGGGATGGCGATCCGCTACGACAACCCCCGCGAGATCGGGGCCGACAGGCTCGTGAACGCCGTGGCGATACGGGAGCGCTTCGGGGGCCTGGCGGTGTGCGTGGACTTCGGCACGGCCACCACCTTCGACGTGGTCTCCCGCGAGGGCGAGTACATCGGCGGAGCCCTGATGACGGGCATCGAGATCTCCCTCGAAGCCCTCTCCGAAAGGGGCGCCCGGCTGCCGAAGGTCGACCTCGCCCCGCCCCGCAGCGTGATCGGCAAGAACACCATCGACGCGATCCGCTCCGGCGTCGTGTACGGCTACGCGGGAGCGATCGACGCGATCCTCCGCCGCCTCTACGCCGAGCTCGGGGAGCGCACCGAGGTGATCGCCACCGGGGGCCTGGCGCGGCTGGTCGTCCCCTACACGGAGGAGATCGAGGACGTCGACGAGCTGCTGACCCTCACCGGGCTGCGGCTCCTGCACGAGCTCAACGGCTGAAGCTCGCAACAATGGTGGTGGCGATGCCCGCCGGCTCTTCCCTCACCGACTCCTGGGCCCTCGGCCCGCTGATGGTTCCCAACCGGGTGCTGCTGGCCCCGCTCGCGGGGATCGGCAACTGGTTCGTGCGGCTGCAGGCCAAGCGCTACGGGGCCGGGATGGCCGTCTCCCAGATGCTCTCATCCCACGCCGTCCACTACGGCAACGAGAAGACCTGCACGGAGATGCTCCGCATCGACCCTCGCGAGCGGGCCGGCGGGCCCGTCTCGATCCAGCTGTTCGGGGAAGACGCGGCGATGATGCGCTCCGCCGCCGCGCGGGTGGCCGCGTCGGGGGCGGACGTGATCGACATCAACATGGGCTGCCCCGTCCCGAAGGTCCGCAGGACGGGGGCCGGGGCGGCGCTGCTGGCGGACCCCGATCGCGCGGTCGCCGTCGCCCGGGCCGCCGTCGAGGGGGCCGGCGCCGTCGCCGGCGGCTCCGCGCCCGGCGACGGGGGGGTTCCCGTGACTGTGAAGCTGCGTTCCGGGCTCGCGGCCGGGGAGACGAGCGGTTTCGAGCTGGCCCACCGTCTCGTGCGCGAGGCAGGTGTGGCGGCGATCGCCTTCCACCCCCGCTCGGCGGCCGTCCACCACAAGGGCGCTCCCGACTACGAGCTGGTCGCCGCTCTCGTCGACTCGCTTCCCGCCCCGGTGATCCTCACCGGCGGGCTGTGGGACGCCGAGCGGGTCCTCGAGGCATTCGAGCGGACCGGTGCGGCCGCGGTGATGTTGGCCCGCGGCGCCCTCGGGAACCCGTGGCTGTTCGAGCAGCTGGTGAGGGGGCGCTCCGACCCTCCCCGCGCCGGGGAGGTGCTCGACGAGCTCGAGTGGACGATCGACCGCGCCGTGGAGCACCTCGGGGAGGATCGGGCCACCCGCTACCTGCGCAAGTTCTATCCCTGGTACGTCTCGCGCCTGGGGCTCGACCGCCCGACGGCCGTCCGCCTGCAGGAGTCCCTGCAGAGGAGCTCGACCCTGATCGGCGCTCGCGCCCTGCTCGGCGGGGTGAGGGGGAGAGAGCCGCTGGCGGCGTGATCCCCTCGCCGGGGACGCTCCAGCCGATCCTCGCCGGGCGCCGCCGCCCCGCCCTCGCGGGCAGCGCCGGCCCGGCCTCGCGGGCGCAGCCGCCCCGCCCTCGCGGGGCGCCCCCTCCCCGCTATACTGCTGCGCTCGCCGGAGCCCCCGGGGGCCCCGATCCCCCCGCTCCCGGCGGATTTTTTTGTGTGCCGCCGAGCGAACCACGAACTGCGATCGAGGGTCACATGCCGAAGGACGTAATCCTCACACCAGAAGGCCTGAAGAAGCTCAGCGACGAGCTCGAGCTGCTGTCCACGGCGAAGCGCCGGGAGGTGGCCGAGCGGATCAAGGAGGCGAGGGAGTTCGGTGACATCGCCGAGAACTCCGAGTACGACGACGCCAAGAACGAGCAGGCGATGATCGAGAGCCGGATCGCCCAGCTGCAGGAGAAGCTGCGCATGGCCACGGTGATCCAGGCCAAGGACCTCTCCAAGGACGTCGTCCAGGTCGGGTCGGTGGTGCACGTCAAGGACGAGAAGACGGGCAAGTCGGTGAAGTACACGATCGTCGGCTCGGCCGAGGCCAAGCCCGACGAGCACAAGCTCTCCAACGAGTCTCCCGTGGGGAGGGCCCTGATCGGTCGCAAACGCAACGAGACGGTCGCCGTCAAGGTTCCCCGCGGTCCCGCCCGCAAGCTCAAGATCACGAAGATCGACGTCGGCCTCGAGTAGGGTCGCCGCGATGAGCGGAACCGAGGCGCAGGAGGGTGGCTCGGCCGACGAGACGGGCCGTCACGGCCTGCCCGAGCTGATCGCCGAGCGCCGGGCCAAGGCCGAGCGCCTGAGGCTCTCCGACGAGACCGCCTTCCCGTATTCGTTCGCGGGGGCCGAGCCGATCGAGTCGATCCTCGCCGCCTATGACCACCTCGCCGTCGGCGAGGAGACCGAGGACTCCCATCGCGTCGCCGGGCGCCTGGCCGCGCGGCGGGGCGCCGGACGGGCGGCGTTCCTGGACCTCGTGGACCGCACCGGCAAGATCCAGCTGCACGCGCGGGTGGACGTCCTCGGCAAGGAGGCCTTCGAGCGTCTGCTGTCGCTGGATCTCGGCGACCTCGTGGGGGTGGACGGGGCCGTGATGCGCAGCCGCCACGGCGAGCTGACGCTGCGGGTCGACAGCTTCCAGGTGCTCGCCAAGGCGCTGCGCCCCCCGCCCGACAAGCACCACGGGCTCAGCGACGTGGAGACCCGGCTGCGGCGCAGGGAGCTCGATCTGATCGCCAACGAGGACGTCCGCAGGCTGTTCATCGATCGCTCCAGGATCGTCTCGGCGGTCCGCTCCTACCTCGACGGACACGGCTTCGTGGAGGTCGAGACGCCGGTGCTCCAACCGCTCTACGGGGGCGCCATGGCGCGTCCCTTCACGACCCATCACAACGCCCTGGATCGAGATCTCTACCTTCGCATCGCCACCGAGCTGTACCTCAAGCGGCTGATCGTCGGCGGCCTCGAGCGGGTGTACGAGCTCGGCAAGGACTTCCGCAACGAGGGCCTCTCCCCGAAGCACAACCCCGAGTTCACGATGGTCGAGTGGTACGAGGCCTACGCCGACTACCACGTGGAGGCCACACGCCTGGAAGAGCTGGTGGCGCTCGCCGCCCGCTCGGTCGGCTACGAGGGCGAGCTCGACGTCTCCGCGCCGTGGGGCCGGATCGGCTTCGTCGAGGCGATCGAGGAGGCGACGGGGGTGGACGTGATGGCACACCGCGACGCCTCCGAGCTGCGGGCGGCGATCGGCGAGCGGGGCCTGGAGATGCCCACCGAGGGCCTGAGCTGGCCGGAGCTCGCCGACGATCTGCTGGCGAAGTTCGTCGAGCCCACTCTCCAGCGTCCCACGTTCGTCTTCGACTACCCCACCGAGCTGTCCCCCCTCGCCCGCGAGCATCGCTCCCGCCCGGGGCTGTCCGAGCGGTGGGAGGCCTTCGCGGGGGGGATCGAGCTCGCCAACGCCTTCAGCGAGCTGATCGACCCGGACGCCCAGCGCGAGCGCTTCGAGGCCCAGCAGCGGCTCGGGAGCCTCGGCGGAGGGGAGTTCCAGCCCTACGACGAGCTGTTCGTCGAGGCCCTCGAACAGGGCATGCCGCCGGCGGGCGGCGTCGGCCTCGGGATCGACCGGCTCGTGATGCTCCTCACCGGCCGGCGCTCGATCCGCGAGGTGGTGCTGTTCCCGGCGATGCGCGACTAGCGCGGGTCAAGGCGCGTCCTCGCGCTGCCGATGACCCAGATGGACCAGCTTGGCCGATTGGTAGACTGCTCGAAGAGGCGTCAGGTGGACCAAGATTTGGTCGTGCGGCCCCGTCCCGGCAGGAAGGATCTCACCAATGTTCGAGCGATTCACAGAACGGGCCCGACAGGTGGTCGTTCTCGCCCAGGAGGAGGCGCGGACGCTCAAGCACAACTACATCGGCACCGAGCACATCCTCCTCGGCCTGCTCCGTGAGGAGGAGGGCCTCGCCGCCCGCGTGCTGGAGAGCCTCGACATCACCGTCGAGCGCGTTCGCGCGCAGGTCGTGCGGATCGTGGGCTCCGGAGAGGAGGTCACCTCTGGCCAGATCCCCTTCACGCCTCGGGCCAAGAAGGTGCTCGAGCTCGCCCTGAGGGAGGCGCTCAGCCTCGGCCACAACTACATCGGCACCGAGCACATCCTGCTGGGACTCGTGCGGGAGAACGAGGGCGTCGCCGCCCGCATCCTGCTCGACTTCGACGCCGACTCCGAGAAGATCCGCAACGAGGTCATCCGCATGCTCTCCGGCCCCGGCGGGCGCCGCCAGGGCCAGGCGGCCGGCGCCGGCGCCGGCGCCGGGGCGGCGTCGGGGGAGGGCAAGAAGTCCTCGAAGCTGCTCGACCAGTTCGGGCGCAACCTCACGAGGCTCGCCGCCGAGGGCAAGCTCGACCCGTGCGTGGGGCGCGAGACGGAGATCGAGAGGATCATGCAGATCCTCTCCCGGCGGACCAAGAACAACCCGGTCCTGGTCGGCGAGCCGGGCGTGGGCAAGACCGCCGTGGTCGAGGGGCTGGCGCAGCGGATCACGAGCTCGGAGGTGCCCGAGCTGCTCAAGAACAAGCAGATCTACACGCTCGACCTGGCCGCCCTAGTCGCCGGCTCCAAGTACCGCGGCGAGTTCGAGGAGCGCCTGAAGAAGGTGATGAAGGAGATCACCCAGCGCGGCGACATCATCCTCTTCATCGACGAG
>DATFZP010000285.1:0-2897 GCA_035314405.1 Solirubrobacteraceae bacterium
GGACGCGATCAGCAACGGGAGCCCGAGGTCGGCGGCGAGGTCT
The DNA here is from genome assembly GCA_035314405.1 of Solirubrobacteraceae bacterium. Taxonomy (GTDB): domain Bacteria; phylum Actinomycetota; class Thermoleophilia; order Solirubrobacterales; family Solirubrobacteraceae; genus Palsa-744. The sequence continues at coordinate 44 of DATFZP010000285.1, forward strand.
CGGACGGTGTAGTCCTCGCTCAGCGGCACGAGCAGGCCGCCCACTCCCTCGACGATCGAGATCTGTTGCCCGCCGCCGGCCCGCGCCGCCGCGAGCAGCCGGGAGGGGTCGATGCTCGTGCCCTCCAGCGCGGCCGCGAGGTGGGGGGACACGGCAGCGGCGAAGCGAAACGGGGCCACCTCCTCGGGGCTCATCCCCGCGGCTGCGGCGAGGATCTCGTGATCGGGCCTGGAGTCCTCCTGCCCCACGCCCGCCGGGGGCTCCTCAAGGCCGGTGAGCATGGGCTTGAAGGCCCGAACGCCTCGTCCGTGGGCCGCGATCGCGGCCACCAGCGACGCGCTCAGGACCGTCTTTCCGACGTTCGTGTCCGTTGCCGTGACGAACAGCCCCCGCATCCTCCGCCTCCGGCGGCGGGGCTAGGCGGCCCGCGCGCCCGAGAGCTCGCGCTCGAGGTCGAACGGGACAGCGGAGGAGGAAGAGGAGGAGGATGCGGGCTCGACCTCGCCGCCGAAGGGGCCGGCGGCCGACAGCAGCTCGCCCTCGGCGTCGAACGGGCGAGCGAGGCGGTGCTCGGCAACGACGGGGGACTCGTCGCCGTAGGCGTAAGCCGGCTCGGGCGGGAGGACCCGCTCGGCGGCCGGCGCCGCCATCCCCTCCGGCTCGAGCCCGAGCTTGCGGGCGAGCCCCCCGAGCACCTCTGCCGCGAGCTCCAGCTCGGACTGGGTGTGGGAGGCCATCGCCGTCAGGCGCAGCCTCGAGGTGCCGGCGGGGACGGCCGGAGGGCGGATCGCCTGGGCGAAGATCCCCCGCTCGATCGCCTCCTGGCAGAGCTCCACGGCCGCTCGCTCCCCGCCCACTATCAGCGGCACGATCGGGATCTCCGAGTCTCCCACCGGGAAGCCCTCGAGTGCCAGCGACCGACGCAGGGCACGGGCGTTGGAGCGCAGCCGCTGGACGCGGTGGGGGCGCTCCTGGAGCAGCCTCAGCGCGGCCAGCGCGCCGGCCACCGCCGGTGGCGGAGGTGCGGTCGAGAAGATCAGCGGGCGGGCCGCGTTGACGAGGTAGTCGATCATCTCGCCGCCCGCGCAGGCGTAGGCGCCGTAGGAGCCGAGCGCCTTGCTGAGGGTGCCGATGATCACGTCCGCCTCGATCCCCGCCTCCGCGACGGCGCCCCGCCCACCGGGACCGAGGATGCCGGTGGCGTGCGCCTCGTCGACGATCAGGCGGGCCCCGTAGACGGCCGCCAGCTCGGCTATCTGCTCGAGCGGGGCGACGTCACCGTCCATCGAGAAGACCGAGTCGGTGACGATCACCCTGCCCCTGCGACCGTGCTTGTCGAGGCTCCACGCGAGGTGCTCGACGTCGCGATGGCGATACACCACGACCTCCGCCCGGGAGGCCCTGCAGCCGTCGACGATCGAGGCGTGGTTGAGCTCGTCGGAGAAGATCGTCTCACCGCTGGTGGTGAGCGCCCCGATCACGCCGATGTTCGCCAGGTAGCCGGACCCGAACAGCACGCACCCCTCGGTGCCCTCGAACTCCGCCAGGCGCTCCTCCAGCCGCCGGTGGATCGTCATCGTGCCGGAGACCAGCCGCGAGGCCCCGGCTCCCACCCCCCAGCGCATCGCCGCCTCGGCGGCCGCCTCCCGCACGCGGGGGTGATCGGCCAGCCCGAGGTAGTTGTTCGAGCACAGCAGCAGCACGGGCTTCCCGTCGAGCAGGACCGTGGGACCCTGGGGGCCGCTCACGAGCCTCATACGGCGGCTGAGACCGAGACGCTCGAGCTCCTGTAGGCGCGCTTCGATCTCCACCATCACGCGGCCCTAGGCGACCGGAACCCTGTTGGGAGCCCCGTCGGGGCGAGGGGGAACCGCGCGCTTGGCGCGGAAGCGCAGCTGGGTGGAGGGATCCCACAACCTCACCTCGAGCTCCACCGGCCCGTCGCCGGAGGATCCCTCGAGCAGCTCCTGCACGACGTCGGGCGTCTCCCCGGCGAGCCACCCCGAGCGGTTGTCGGGCCGGGGGTTGGCGGCGTTGTCGGCCTGCCGGGCGACGTTGAGGCCGAGCTCCTCGAACATCTCACGATCGCGCTCCGGCTCGTTGCCGAGGGTGGTCAGGAAGTTGCCCAGCATCACGCCGTTGATCCCGGCCCGCACCGCCAGCTGTTGGAGCTCGCCGAGGTTCTCCACGCGGCCTCCGCACAGCCGGAACAGCGCATCCGGGAGGATCAGGCGGAAGATCGCGATCCACTTCACGGCCTCCCACGGATCCATGAACTCACGGTCGCCGAACTTCGTCCCCGGCCGTGGGTTGAGCATGTTGATGGGAACGCTCGTGGGGTCGAGCTCGGCGAGCTCGAAGGCCATCTCCACGCGCTGGGCGCGAGTCTCCCCGAGGTTGAGGATGCCGCCCACGCACGTCTCCAGGCCCGCCTGACTGACCGCCGCGATCGTCCGCAGGCGGCCCTCGTAGCGGACGGTGCTCGTGACCTCGTGGTAGTAGCTGTAGGACGTCTCGACGTTGTGGTGGACCCTCTGGATGCCGGCCTCTCGGAGCGCCCTGGCGCGCTCCACCGAGATGTGGCCGATCGACGCACAGCGCTTGAGGTTGGTGCGCTCGGAGACGAGCCTCACACCCTCCAGGTACTTCTCGAAGTCGCGCCTGGAGAGCCCCTGTCCCTGGGTGACCATGCAGAATCGGTGGGCTCCCGCCGCCTCCGCCGCCCGCGCGTGCTCGAGGATCTGCTCGGGCTCCATCATCGCGTGCATCGGGGTCTCCGCCTCGGCGAACCGGGACTGGGCACAGAAGCCGCAGTCCTCGGCGCAGCCACCGGACTTGGCGTTCACCAGGGAGC
>DATFZP010000286.1:0-3518 GCA_035314405.1 Solirubrobacteraceae bacterium
CGTGGATGTGCGTCGCTCGGGCAACCCGATCAGCGGCATCTCCGTGACGCTCCTGTCCCTCAGCGCTCCGATCAGCAATGAAGGCGGTTGCTAGAGTCTGGAATTCGCGATGGCAGACTCCACGACAAAGCTGAATGTGAAACGTCGCTCCTCCGGGGGCTCCCGCGAGGCGCGACGCCTGCGCCGCTCCGGGCGCGTCCCGGGGGTGCTCTACGGTGGCGACGGTGAGGCCGTGGGCTTCGACGCGGACGCCCGCGAGCTGCGCCTTGCGCTCGCCGGCTCGGGCGCCGTCGTGGACGTGTCGGTGGACGGGGCGAAAGCGACGCCGGTGGTGCTCAAGGAGACCCAGCGCAACCCCATTCACGGGGAGACGACCCACGTGGACCTGCTGCGGGTGAAGCTCGACGAGGAGATCAACGCCCTCGTCCCGCTCGAACTGACCGGCGTGGACGACGCGCCGGGGGTCAAGCAGGGGGGCATCCTCGAGCAGATCACCCGCGAGCTCAACGTGCAGGCGCTGCCGACGGCGATCCCCGAGGCGATCACCCACCCTGTCGGCGAGATGGAGATCGGAGAGACGATCCTGCTCGCAGCGGTGACGGCGCCGGATGGGGTGACGATCCTCGATGACCCCGACGAGACGACCGTGGCGACCCTCTCGCCTCCCCGGCTGCAGGCCGAGCAGGAGGAGGAGATCGAGGCCGAGACGGAGGTCGTCGGCGAGGGCGCCGCTCCGGCCGAGGGCGAGGGCGCTGCCGAGGACTCCTCCGGCGAGGAGTAGCGGCTTCTGCGACGCCCCTTCGGCGGCGGTGGGAAAACGATCGACTGGCTGATCGTCGGCCTGGGCAACCCGGGCCGCGAGTATGCCGGCACCCGCCACAACGTGGGCTTCACCGTTGTCGAGCGGCTCGCGACGCGATGGGGTCTGAGGTGGGGCCCCGAACGCTTCCGGGCGCTCGTCGCCGAAGGCCGCGCTCCGGTCGGGCCCTCACCGGGGTCCCCCGGGCCGAGGGTCGCGGCCCTGCTTCCGCAGACCCACATGAACGATGTGGGCCGCTCGGTTGGTCCGGCGCGCGGGGCCTACCGGGTGGCGCTCGATCGGGTGCTGGTGGTTCACGACGACATCGACCTGCCGTTCGGTGAGGTGCGGACGCGCATCGGCGGTGGCCTCGCGGGCCACAACGGCCTGAAGTCCCTCAAGAGAGAGCTCGGCGGAGGGGACTTCCGCAGGGTGCGGGTGGGTGTCGGCAGGCCGGACTCGACGGACCCCGAGATCGTCTCGGCCTGGGTCCTCGGTCGCTTCCGCGAGAGTCGAGATCGCGTGGAGGAGCTGATCGAGCGAGCCTGCTCGGACGTCGAAGCCGTGCTGGTCGAGGGCCTCGCCGGCTCAGGCAGCTCAGGCGAGGCCCTCGGGGGCTCTGAGGACGACGCCGCGCAGGAGGCCCGATAGTGGCGCCGGCGACAGGAGCGTTGCGGTCGCTGCTGGGACTGATCGAGGAGGACGAGCAGGCCCGCCGGCTGGCCGTGGACGGGGGCCACGCGTTCGTGTCGAGCTCGCTGCGGGCCTACCTGATCGCGGCGCTCTGCGAGTTCGACCAACAGGCCCGCGGACGCCCGACGGTGGTGGTCGTCGGCGACGACCGGGCCGCCCGTGACCTCGCCGGCGACCTGCACGCCTGGCTATCTCCCCGGCCGGTCCGGTACTACCCCTCGCGGGGGGTCGCCTACGAGTCCCACCTCGCCCCACCCCCCCACCTGGTGGGCCTCCGCGTGGCAGCCCTCGACGCGCTCCTGAACGCCGGGGCCGGTGCCGGGGGCGCTGACGGATCGGGGCAGCCGGTCATCGTGGTCAGCGCCCTGGCCCTGTCGGAGAAGGTGCCCGATCCGCAACTGCGACCGCGATCCTTCACCCTGCGGGTCGGTGAGCTGCTCGATCTCGAGGAGTGCGCGGCGGAGCTCCTCGCCGCCGGGTACGAGCGGGTCGATCAGGTGGAGGAGCGGGGCCAGTTCGCGATGAGGGGAGGCATTCTGGACGTCTTCCCCGCCACCGAGGAGCGGGCGGTCCGGGTGGACATGTTCGACGTGGAGATCGAGTCGCTGCGGTGGTTCTCGACTTTCACACAGCGGTCTCTCGGTGAGGCCGAGGTGGTCGAGATCGCTCCCGCCGCCGAGCTGGCGGTCGAGCACCGCGAGCTCGCAGAGATCGCCGCCGCGAGTGGGGCGTTCGCCGCGGGCGAGGACTCCGACGGCGAGCGTCCCGACATAGCCGAACTGCTCCCCGTCGAGCGCTTCGGGGCGCTGCTCGACCTGGTGGGGGACGGAGCGGAGCTGATTGTGGCGGCAGAGGAGGAGCTCGCCCCTGTGCTGCGCGACCACTGGAGCGATGTGTGCGCGGCCTTCGGCGACGAGGACGCCCACCACCTGTACGTGAATCCGGAGAGCATCCAGGCGACGCTCGCCGAGCGGACCCGCATCTGGCTGTCCTCGCTTGCGGCGGGCCAGGAGATCGAGCTGCGGGCCCAGTCGGCCGACACCGCCGCCCGTTCGCTGGGTGAGGCCGAGCCGGAGCTGGAGAAGCTCGTGAGGTCGGGCTACAGGGCGGTCGTGGCCTTTCCCCGCAGAGGCGAGGGGGAACGTGCGGCCTACAACCTCGGGCGGCTGAAGGTGTCGTGGCTCGACGAACAGGCGGACGTCGGGCGCACCACGCCCGGGCCCGCCCTTCGCTTCGCAGCCGCCTCGCTGCGGGACGGGTTCGTCTCGCCCCAGCTGAAGCTGGCCGTGTTTCCCGAGCATCGCCTGCTGCGTCGCCGCAGGGCGGGACGAGCCTCGATCGGCGGGCGGGGAGCCGGGGAGGCGGGCCGGCGGGGGGCGCTGCGTTCGTTCACCGAGCTGAGGAGGGGTGACATCGTCGTCCACGAGGACCACGGGGTGGCGCGGTTCGCGGGGTTCGAGACGCGGACCGTGGCGAACGTCACCCGTGACTACCTCTACCTGGAATACCAGGGGGACGACCGCGTGTTCGTTCCCACCGACCAGCTCGCGAAGATCTCCCGGTACGTCGGAGCGGGCGGGGAGCACCCTCCTCTCAGCAAGCTCGGGGGCACCCGCTGGGAGACGATGAAGGCGCGGGCGCGGCGGGCGGCCCAGGAGCTCGCGGGGGAGCTGCTCGGCCTCTACGCCGAGCGCCGGCGTCGCAGCGGCTACGCCTTCCCCGAGGACTCCGACTGGCAGAGGGAGTTCGAGGAGCGCTTCCCCTTCACCGAGACCCCCGACCAGCGAGAGGCGATCGAGCTGGTCAAGGCGGACATGGAAGCGCCCCGGCCGATGGACAGGCTGATCTGCGGGGACGTCGGGTACGGCAAGACGGAGGTGGCGCTGCGAGCCGCCTTCAAGGCCGCCGAGGACGGCAAGCAGGTGCTGATGCTGGCGCCAACCACGATCCTCGCACAGCAGCACTACGGCACCTTCTCAGAGCGTCTCGCCGACTATCCGTTCACGCTCGAGCACGTCTCGAGCTT
>DATFZP010000287.1:0-5114 GCA_035314405.1 Solirubrobacteraceae bacterium
CCCTGACGGCACCTCGATCGAGCTCGTCCCCTCGAGCGTGGAGATCTCCAGCGTCGCACCGAGGGCCGCCACCGGAGCCGGAACGTCGAGTGCCGTGATCAGGTCGTCGCCCTCTCGGACGAAGCGTGGGTCCTCGCGGACGGCCACGAGCACGTACAGATCCCCGGGCGGACCCCCGGCCTCGCCCGCGTGGCCCTCGCCGGGGAGCCTGATGCGCTGGCCGTCGGCGATCCCCGGCGGCACGTCCACCTCGAGCCTGCGCCGCTTGGCGAGGCGTCCGCTGCCGCGACACTCCCGGCAGGGAGTCCGGGGGACGCGGCCGTCCCCGTGACAGTTCTCGCACGCCATCGTGCGGACCATCTGCCCGAAGGGGGTGCGGGTGACCGCCTGCAGCTGGCCGCTGCCACCGCAGCGCTCGCACGTCTCGATCGGGGTTCCCGGCTCGGCGCCGTTGCCTTTGCAGCGCTCGCAGCGCTCGACCGCCTCGAAGGCGACCTCCACCTTCGCCCCGTGCAGCGCCTCGATCAGGTCGATGTCCACCCTCACCGCGATGTCGCCCCCCTGCGCCGGGCCGGAGCGCGCCACGCCTCCGCCAAAGAAGGAGTTGCCTCCGCCGAAGAAGGCGTTGAAGAGGTCTCCTATCGACCCGAAGGCGTCGAAGTTGGGGGCGTACCCGCCGGAGCGCAGCCCATCGTGGCCGAAGCGGTCGTAGGTGGCCCGGCGCTCCTCGTCGGAGAGGATCTCGTAGGCCTCGGCGGCCTCCTTGAACTTCTCCTCGGCGTCGGGGTCGTGGGCGTTGACGTCTGGGTGCAGCTCACGGGCGAGTTGGCGGAAGGCCTTCTTGACCTGCTGCTCGGAGGCCTCCCGCCCGACGCCGAGCACCTCGTAGGGATCGCGTGGCATTCCCGCCTAGTTCTCGGCGTAGGCGTCTTCGACGAACCGGGAGAGCTCGTGCGCGGCCTCGCGAACGGTGGCGATCGCACCCGCGTAGTCCATCCGCACAGGCCCGATCACCGAGACCATGCCGAGCCTGCGCCTGGCCATCCCGTAGCCCGATGCGACCACCGCGAGGGAGTGCATCGCCGGAAGCTCGTTCTCGCGGCCGATCCTGACGTAGACACCGGCCTCTCCGAGCGCCGCCCGCAGGACGTTCAGCAGCGCCACCCGCCGCTCGAGCAGATCGACCAGCTCGTTGACCGGGCCGGCGCCCGCCACCTGAACGGTCTCGAACAGGCGGGCGGTCCCCTCGAGATAGAGGGCGTCCTCTCCGTCGCTCGCCAGCTCGCCGAAGGCGGGGGCGAGGCGCTCGAGGAACGCGAGCTCCACCTGGGAGAGGCTGGGCTCGATCAGGCGCTGCTGCAGCATCCGCGCACCGAGGCCGAGGCCTGACAGCCGCTCGTTGAGGTACTCCCCCGCCCACGCCACGAGACCCGGATCGACGGGCTGCTCGAAGGTCGCCAGCACCTTCGAGACACCCCCTGTGGAGGTGATCACGACGACCAGGACCACCTGCGGCTGCAGTGCCAGGACCTCCACGTGACGGACGGTGGCCGAGTTCATCGACGGCGCCGAGACGACCGCCAGGAGGTTGGTCACCTGGGAGAGGGTCTCCGTCGTGGCTCGCATCACCTCATCCACCTCCCCGCGGATGAGCGAGAGCTCGAGCCTCGGACGGGGAGCCGGCAGCGGCCTGTCGGAGCTGAGCATGCGGTCGACCACATAGCGGTGACCGGCGTCGGTGGGGACGCGCCCGGCCGAGACGTGAGGGTGGGCGAGCAGCCCGAACTCCTCCAGCAGGGCGAACTCGTGCCGCACCGTCGAGGGGCCGCAGTCCAGCTCCGGGTCGGCGGCGATCGTACGCGACGCCACGGGCTGGCCCGTGCGCAGATAGTCGTCGATGACCTTGCACAGGATCCGCTCCTGGCGGGAGGTGAGCATGGTCGTGATTGTAGGCGCCCGCGTGTCGCCGCCCCTGGGGCGAGGGCCTAGATCTCCAGCTCCGCCTCGGCGTTGCGGATGATCTGCTTGCCCCCCTGCTCGGCGACCGTGTCGATCACCGCACGGCCGCCGGAGACCTCTCGCACGGTCCCCGTCACCACCACCTCCTGCTCGGGCATCCCCATACCCCGAAACTGGACGGACAGCCGCTTGAGGTGCTCAGGTCCGCCGGCGGCCTCGGTCTGCGCCCGGGCGACCTGGGCCATCGTCCAGAGACCGTGGAGGATACGTCCCGGAAGCCCGACGGCGCGGGCGAAATCCTCGTCGATGTGGATCGGGTTGAAATCGCCCGAAGCCCCGGCATAGCGAACCGTCAGGTACTTGTCGGGCGTGATGCTCACCGGGGGGATCTGCCCGCCGGGACTGAGGTCCGCCATGGCTCTCACACTCCTCGCACGATGTTCGTCCAGGTTCCGCGGCACACCTCTTCGCCGCGCTGGTTGGTGGAGACCGACTCGAACACGTAGTAGCCCCGCCCATCCTTTTCGGAGATGCCCTGGACGCTCGCCCCCGTGGTGATCTCGTCGCCGGCCACGACAGGTGCCCCCCACACGAACTCCTGGCCACCGTGCACCATCATCGCCAGGTTCAGCTCGACCTCGGGGTCGAGGATCGCCGGCCCGAGCGCGGGCGCGGAGTAGACGACGGCGAACATCGGCGGGGCCACGACATCCGCGTAGCCCGCGGCGCGGGCGGCCTCGGCCTCGAGATGGAGAGGGTTCGTCTCCCCTGTCGCGCGGGCGTACTCCTTGATCTTCTCCCTGCCGACGGCGTACACGACGGGCTCGTAGGACTTGCCGATCGCGCTGGTGTTCACTGGCATGTACGGGGCTCCTTCGGCGGCGGGCCTTCGCGGGCAGGGTGCGGCGCGCCAGTTTACGCCCCAGGGCGCGGCGGGCGCCAACCGACCCGCCGCGCCGGCGGTGCGCTAGAAGGCGGGGCCCCCGACCTCGCCGCCGACCCCCACGAGATCCGTCTCCTCGCTGTCGCCGTCCGGGTCCGACCCGTCGATCCCGGAGCGCTCGGACGGGCCGTCGAGGAACTGGACCGTGTCGGCCACGACGCTGACGGCCTGGCGCCTCTGCTGCTCGGCCGTCTCCCACTCGCGCCACTCCAGCCGCCCGTCGACCGCCACCCGGCTGCCCTTGCGCGTGTAGCGGCTCACGCTCTCGGCCGAGGAGCCGTAGACGGTGACGTCGAAGAAGTTCGGCTTCTCGAGGAAGCCGCCGTCGCTGTCGCGCCGGCTGGAGTTGCAGGCGATTCGCAGCCCGCACACGCTCGTCCCGGACGGCAGCGCGCGCAGCTCCGGGTCTCGTGTGAGGCGGCCGATCAGGACCACGCGGTTGATGGTGAAGTAGGACATTGACGCCTCCGTTGATCGATCTTTGACCCCCCGTCGGCAAAGCTAGGCGCCGACGGGGATGGCTCTCGCGATCGGCCCGCGCTCCGGGGGCTCGTCCCGGCTCCGGCCCTGGAGCGTCCGTCGCGAGCGCGGCTCGCCTCGCCGGACTCGTGATCGAGGTGGAGGGCCGCGAGCGGCACGACGACGATGTGAGCGCCCCCGCCGGCGCGCCGGATCGCCCGCGCAAGGGGCCCTGCCACCTCCGGCGGCGTCAGGTACAGCACCCCGGCGATCCGCCGGTTGCGCGCCCACCCGCGGCAGATGCCGAGCAGGCGGGCGGGAGCCTTGACCGTCAGCTCGACCTCGACCGCGATCGGTCGGCGGCCGGAGGAAGCCTCGGGCAGCAGCACGAGGTCGGGCCGGTGCACGCGGCGGCCGCCGCCGGGGCCGGCTCCCAGGCTCGCGCCGGCGAGCGGTGCTCCGAGGCGACGTTCCTGCAGGCGCAGCTCGGGCTCTCCGAGGACGCGGTGGTCGGGGTAGATGCGCTCCAGCGCCGCCGCGGCGACGGCGCAGGCGACCGCGTGTGCCGCGTTCGCCGGGGTGACCCGAGCCGGTCTCGGTCCCCTCAGGCCGCAGGCGCGAAGGCCGCCTGGCGTGACGGTGTAGAGAGACGGCGCCGCCGCCAGGGGAGCGCTCCGCGCGAGCAGGCCGGCGCGGGCCGCTGCGCCCAGGCGGGCTCTCGCCGAGGGCACCGCCGAGCCCTGATGTTCGGCGAGGGCTCCGGCGGTGACGGCGCCGAGGCTCGCCGTCCAGCGAACGAGCGCGACCTGCTCCGGGGAGGGCGCGAGCGCCCGCGGCCGGCTCACGAACGCCGCCCGGGTGAGTGGACCCTCGCGATCCGCGTCTCCCGGCGGCCGTCCAGCCTGATCACCGCCGCCCACCCCCGCTCGAGCGTCATGATCTGCTCGGCATCGAGAACCGGGACCCGCGTGCGCGTGCGCGTGCGCGTCCGTGAGGCGCCGCCGTGCCGGGAGACCCGCCAGGCCCCCATCTTGCCCGACATCTCCGCGATCAGCTCGGCGGAGGCGGGCACCACCTGTCGGTGGGCCACGAGCGCCGAGAGGTTGCCCGAGATCTGCTCGAGCAGGCGCTCCCGGCCGGGCGGCCGCAGATCCGAGAGCTCCTGCGTGGCGAGCAGGAGGCTGAAGCCGGCCGAGCGGGCGCGACCGAAGAGCCTCACGACGTGCTCGGCCGCGAGCGCGGAGTACTCGTCGATCAGCACGAGTGTCGGCGTCGGGCGACCCTGGAGCGCGGCGATCGTCGTCTGCAGGTCCTGGATCAGCGCCGCGCCAAGCATCTCGCTCAGCAGCGGCCGGCTGTCGGCCTCGAGGGCGAAGTAGACGACCGCCCGCGCCTGCACCGCCTCGAGCAGATCGAAGCTCCGGGCGCCCGGCGTGCGCGGGTCGAGCCACCGACCGACGTCGGACTCCGCCACGATCGCAAGCCGATCGCGGACCCCCGAAAGGTCGCTCAGCTGGCGCGCCGTGAGGGCATCGAGGTAGCAGTGGGTCGCCTCGGATCGTGAGAGCTCCACCCGTCGCGCGAGCTGCTCGAGCCTCGCCGGGTCGAGATGATCGACGATGCTCTGGAGGCTCACCTCGCTGCCGCTCGCGCTGAGCATCCGAAGGAGGTGACCCAGATACCGCTGGGACTGGCGCAGGTAGTGGGGCTCGGTGAACCGCTCCCCGGCGAGGAGCTTGTCGGCGATCTCCGT
>DATFZP010000288.1:0-2259 GCA_035314405.1 Solirubrobacteraceae bacterium
CGCCTCCCGCCGGAGGCTTCGGCGGTGCCTTGCAGTCAGCGCTTCCCTGCGGCGAGAAGTATTCGATCTGGACCTGGCCCCTGCCTGTGCCGGCCGCGACCCCGAGGTCCGCGTCCTTCGGGAGTGGCGTGGTCGGCGGGAGCGTGCTGGTGTCGCCTTTCGGGCAGGCGCATTCTTCGGGATTCGAGGCCGAGCAGAAGAGCTTTTCGGTGATCTCGCCGTCGAGGTAGTTCTCCTGGACTCCGAAGCGCCCATGCGTGTCGGGCTGCAGGTAGATTCTGACCAGAGGCTTGTCGAGGCGCTTGTTGAGCACGAGCTGAGCGGTGCTGTACGGGACGAGGTTGAACCCGGCGGTTCCGTTGACTTCCTGTGGAGTCGCCCCCGACGGGTAGTAACGGCCGGCCAGCGGGCTGCCCATCAGCCAGTTGGTCGTCTCGAACGGCACGTCGAAGGCGCTCGAGCCCCAGCTCTGGAGGAAGCTCGCTTCGTTCGAGACGGCTGCCAGGAACGCCGCGCGGTTGTTGAAGTTCAGGCCAGCTTTGAGTATCGCCGGGATCCGCTGCCACAGCTGCCCGAGCAGGACGTCTGAGGCGTGTGCCCAGAAGCCGACCGCGCTGTAGCTGCGGTCGAACACGCTTTCGCCGGGGCGCCCGTAGTATTCCCTGAGGGCCTTCAGCGCGAGGTTGAAGGTGGTGTTCGGGAACAGGGTCAGGTCGACCCAACGAGCGAGACCCTCGATGATCCAGTCGCCCTCGTGGCCCACGAAGGCGGGCTCGATTTCGTGCTCGTAGCAGTGAAACACCTCGTGGGCGATGATCTCTTCTTTGGTTTCCTGTGGGAGGGGCTCGACCGCGGACTTGTCGACCGGCAGTTGACAGATCGGGCCGGCCGAGGACTCGTTGCCGTTCACTTTGTCAAGCGTGAGGGAGCCGGCGGTTTTGACGGTGCCGGTGGCCCACCCAGCCGCGAGGTGAAATCTTTTCAGCGAGTAGCCGGGCAGGTGTGCGGCGATGTTGGACGACTGGCGTTCTGCGATCGCCTGCAGTTCCGGGTTGATGCCGGAGATGTCACTCGAGGGGTGGGCGCTCGCCGGGGAGGCGGACAGCGCGAGCACGAGCGAAGCCAGCCCCGTCGCAGCCATCGTCAAGCGGTGCCCTGGGCGGATCGGATCGGCCTCTCTGGTTGTCTGCCGTGTGGGCGGCACCTACTCCGTAGCGCCTGCCACATCCGCTCGCCGATGCGCCCGAGGGCGATCCTACATGTGCCGAGCCGCGCCCGCAAGCGCGAGGGGCTCAGCCCTCCACGGCCAGCTGCTCGTGCAGCTCCGCCAGCTCCCCCGGGTCGATCGAGTAGGAGTGCTCGGGGCCCGGGTAGCGGCGCGAGCGCACGTCCTCGGCGAACGCCGTGATGCCGGCGTTCATCTCCTTCTGGAGGTTGGCGTAGCGCTTGACGAAGCGGGGTCCGAGGCCGTCGCGGATGCCGAGGAGGTCGTGGAAGACGAGCACCTGCCCATCGGTGGAGGGGCCGGCCCCGATGCCGATCACGGGGACGTGCAGCAGGGGCATCAGCTCCTCGGCGACCGCGCTCGGGATCGCCTCGAAGACGATCGCGAAGCAGCCCGCCTGCTCGAGCGCCTGCGCCTCGGCTGCGATGCGGGCCGCCGCCGCGGCGGTCCGGCCCTGGGCCTTCCAGCCGCCGAGGGCGGTCGAGGTCTGGGGCGTCAGGCCGACGTGGCCCATCACGGGGATCCCCGCTCCGATCACCGCCCGGGCGCGGCGAACCGAGGCCTCGCCGCCGCCCTCGAGCTTGACGGCCTCGCAGCCGGCCTCCTTGACCATCCTCATCGCAGAGGTGATCGCCTGCTCGTCGCTCGTCTCGTAGGAGCCGAACGGCAGGTCGCCGATCAGCAGCGGGGTGGTGAGGCCGCGGCGGACCGCCCGCGCCAGCACGAGCATGTCGTCGAGGTCGACGGGGGTGGTGGCGTTGAAGCCGAGGACGGTCGTCGCGGCGGAGTCGCCGACGAGCACGAGGTCCACGCCCGCCGCCTCCGCCGCGCGGGCGCTGGGGTAGTCGTAGGCGGTGACCATCACTACCGGGTCGCCGAGACGCTTCTTCTCGATCAGCAGGGGCAGGGTCATCGGCAGTCGCCCGGGGTCGGTGGGGGTCTGGATGGCTGGACGGCTGGACATCGTGCTTCCTCTCTGACCCGTGGTTGACGCCTCGCCCTCAGGAGAGCAGGGTCGCCACCTCGGAATCGAT
>DATFZP010000289.1:0-8814 GCA_035314405.1 Solirubrobacteraceae bacterium
CGAGCGCTCCGTCCTCCACCGCCCCCCGCCTGAGGCTCAGGATGTCGAGTGCGTAGTTCTGGTACAGCCGCCACGGCGCCTTGGATCCCTGTTTCGGGAAGGCCGCGATCGCCCGCTGGATGTAGCCCGACGAGAAGTCGATGAACGGCCTCTCCTCGACGGAAGGGCCGGGTGTCGTCGGCACGCAGTAGGAATAGCCGTGCTCGTCCATGTGGTTCAGCAGCCGGCACACGTACTCGCAGGTGAGGTCGCACTTCAGCGTCCACGAGGCGTTGGTATACCCGATCGTGAACGCGAGGTTGGGCACCCCGCTGAGCATCATCCCCTTGTAGCTGAACGTCTTCGAGAGCTCGATCTCCCGCCCGTCCACCGTGATGTCGAGGCCTCCGATCGGAAGCATGTTCAGCCCCGTGGCCGTCACGATCAGGTCGGCCTCGAGCTCCTGCCCCGAGGCGAGCCGGATGCCGTTCTCCGTGAACGTCTCGATCCGGTCGGTCACGACCGAGGCGCGACCGCTGCCGATCGCCTCGAAGAAGTCCCCGTCGGGCGCCAGGCACATGCGCTGGTCCCACGGCCGATAGCTCGGTTTGAAGTGCGTGTCGATGTCGTACCCCGCAGGCAGGAGCCTCTCCAGCTGCCTCCTGATCATCGCCTTGACCAGTCCCGGCGCTCGCCGGGACATCTCGAAGATGAGCATCGTGAGCAACACGTTCTTCCAACGGACGATCGAGTAGGCGATCTCGTCCGGAACGCGGCCCCGCAGCGCGTTCGAGACGGCGTCCTCCGCCGGCAGCGAGACGACGTAGCTCGGTGAGCGCTGCAGCATCGTGACGTGTGCGGCGGTCTGCGCCATCGAGGGCACGAGCGTCACCGCCGTCGCGCCGCTGCCGATCACGATCACCCGCTTGCCGGCGTAGTCGATCCCCTCGTCCCACTGCTGAGGGTGGACGATCTGCCCCGCGAAGCGCTCCGTGCCCTCGAAGTGGGGCGTGTAGCCTTCGTCGTAGCGGTAATAGCCCGCGCAGGCGAGCAGGAACCGGCAGGTGAACCTCACCGGTTCCTCCTCGGGCCCCCTGGTCGCCTCCACCGTCCAGAGAGCGTCCACCGAGGACCACTCGGCCCTCAGCACGCGGTGGTTGAAGCGCACCATCCGGTCGATCCCATGGTCGCTGGCCGTCTGCTTGACGTAGTCGAGGATCGCCGGCCCGTCGGCGATCGCCTTCGCGTCGGTCCATGGACGGAAGGAGTAGCCGAGCGTGTACATGTCGGAGTCCGAGCGGATCCCCGGGTAGCGGAACAGGTCCCAGGTGCCTCCGATGCTCTCCCGGGCCTCGAGGATGGCGTAGCTCTTGCCGGGGCACTGCACCTGGAGGTGGCGAGCGGCGCCGATCCCCGACAGTCCTGCGCCAACGATCAACACGTCAACATGCTCGAGCGACACGACAGGGCCATCCCGTCTTCAGGGTTCCTCGGGCGCCCGAGCTTAGAGCATGGCGGGTGGGGTATGGTGCCCCGAAGGGAAACCGGGTCAGGAGGGAGCTCGAGATGTACGACTACGTGATAGTGGGAGCGGGCTCGGCGGGCTGCGTGCTCGCCGGCCGTCTGAGTGAGGACCCCGACGTGCAGGTGCTGCTGCTCGAGGCGGGGCCCCCGGACGTCAACCAGAACATCCACGTTCCCCTCGGCTACCTGAAGCTCGCGGCCACCGAGGTCGACTGGGACTACCACTCCATGCCCGAGGATGAGTGCTCGGGCCGCCGGATCCCCCTCCCCCGCGGGAAGGTGCTCGGCGGCTCCTCGTCGATCAACGCGATGGTCTACATCCGCGGCAACCATCGCGACTATGACGAATGGGGCGTTCCCGGCTGGTCCTGGTCGGAGTTGTTTCCATACTTCCTGAGGGCCGAGGACAACGAACGGGGCGCCTCGGAGTGGCACGGCGCCGGCGGTCCACTCCCTGTCAGCGAGCAGCGCTCCGGCTTGCTGAGCTCGCGCGCGTTCGTGGACGCCGGGGTCCAGGCGGGCCTCGCCCGCAACGAGGACTTCAACGGCCCCGAGCAGGACGGCGTGGGGATGTACCAGCTGACCCAGCGCGGCGGAACGCGGGCGAGCACGGCGGTCTCCTACCTGCACCCGGCGATGGACCGCCCCAACCTCACCGTGATGCCCCACATGCTCGTCCACCGGATCCTGTTCGACGGCACCCGCGCCAGCGGGGTGCAGGCCAGTCGCCTCGGCGAGGTCCAGGAGCTGAGTGCGGCCCGCGAGGTGATCCTGTGCGGCGGCGCCTACAACTCCCCCCAGCTGCTGATGCTGTCCGGGATCGGCCCGGCCGAGCACCTCGAGATGCGCGAAATCGAGGTGTTGCTCGATCAGCCGGCGGTCGGCGAGAACCTCTCAGACCACGCCGCCACCCAGCTCGTGTGGACCACCCCCGAGCCACAGAGCCTGCTGCTCGCGCTCGAGCCGGCCGCCCTCGCCGAGTACGAGGCCGGGCAGACCGGACCGTTTGCCTCGAATCTCGCCGAGGCCGGCGGCTTCGTCCGCGTCGCCCCCGACGCTCCCGCGCCCGACGTCCAGTTCCACGTGGCCCCCCTCCACGTCGTCAACGAGGGCATGAGCGACCCCGAAGGCCACGGCATGTGGGTGTCCCCGTGCCTGCTCACCCCCCACAGCCGGGGCTCGGTCAGGCTCGCCTCGAGCGACCCCACGGCCAAGCCGATCGTCCACAACGCGTTCTACACGCAGGGCGACGACCTGCAGCGGATGATCGCCGGAGTGAGGATGGCCCTGGACATCTGCGCCCAGCCGGCGATGCGGCCCTACTGCGCCGAGCCGTTCAACGTTCCCCGGGGGGATGGCGATGAGGACCTCCGCGCGCACGTCGCCCGCACCACCTTCGCCGTCTATCACCCCGTCGGCACCTGCCGCATGGGCCAGGACGGGGATGCGGTCGTCGACGAGCAGCTGCGCGTCAACGGGGTCCAGGGCCTGCGGATCGTGGATGCCTCGGTGATGCCCGTCGTGCCCCGAGGGAACACCAACGCGCCCACGATCGCCGTGGCCGAGCGAGCCGCCGATCTGATCCGCCACGGCCGGGCCGTGCTCGGCGGGAGCGCGGCCGGCGACAGCTCCCCTGCGCAGCCCGCCGCGGTCTAGGGCCGAAGCGGTTAGAGTTCTCCCACGTCGGCGCCCATCCCGGGCGGGGGAAAGACGAGCGTAGGGCCCATCCGCGGCTGCCCACGATGCGGTCTCGGTGATCCACCAATTCGAATTCAAGGAGAACCGATGAGGCTGATAGGAGCCGGGTTGCCGCGAACGGGCACCCTGACGCAGAAGCTCGCCCTGGAAATGCTCGGGCTGGGCCCCTGCTACCACATGGTCGACGTGCTCGCCGACCTCGATCAGGCGACCCTGTGGAAGCAGGCGCTGGGCGGGGGGGAGCCGTGGCCTGAGCTGTTCGCGGGATTCAACTCGACCGTCGACTGGCCCGGCGGATACTTCTACCGCCAGCTGGCCGATTTCTATCCCGAGGCCAAGGTCCTGCTGAGCGTCCGCGACCCCGAGTCCTGGGAGCGCAGCATGCGCCAGACCGTGTGGGCGGTCCGCAACGGCGAGTCCCTGATCCGCCTGCTCTCCAGCGCGCAGGCCCACGTGGATCCCCAGTGGCAGTCCTTCCTGGGCATGGTCGATGGCCTCCTGTGGCAGGACAGCGGGACATTCGCCGCCGGCCACACCGAGCCGGAGCAACTGATCGATGCGGCGCTCGCCCACAACGAGCAGGTGAGGAGGACGATTCCCTCCGATCGGCTGCTCGAGTGGAGCGTCGCCGAAGGCTGGGAGCCCCTGTGTGAGTTCCTCGGGCTGCCCGTCCCCGATGTGCCCTTCCCCCACGTCAACGACCGCAGCGAGTTCCTCAACCGGATCATCGATGGCTCCCTGGCGTCGCTGCAGGGGTGGCGCGAGCGCGAGAGCGTCGTCGAGCCGGCCTTCGCCGTCGGCGCCTGAGCTCAGGCGCCGACGTCGCGGGTATCCCTCACGAGCCGCCTCATGCCCCGCAGCCATCGCTCCGGGTCGGACCCCTTGAGCGCGAGGAAGCCTGCGACGTTCTCGTGGGGAAGGATCAGCAGACGCTCATCCCCCATCCCCGACACGACCGCGTCGGCCACGTCCTCGGGTTCGATCAGCCCACCCGCGGTCAACGCGGCGGCCGAGGCCGGCTCCTGCATCGCGAGGTCGAGCATCGGCGTGCGCACGCCCTGGGGGCAGATGCAGGAGACGCGAACGCCGGCGTCGCCGTACTCGATCGCGAGCCACTCCGCCAGCGAGACGGCGGCGTGCTTGGTCACGCTGTACACGAGCGAGGAGACCTGCGTGAGCAGACCGGCGGCCGACGCGGTGTTGATCAGATAGCCCTCGCCTCGGGCCACCATCTCCGGGAGCAGGACACGGGAGGCCCACACGTGGGCCATCACGTTCACCCGCCAGGCTTCGTCCCACTCCTCGTCGGGGATCTCTGGACCCCCCATCCCACCCGGCACCCCGGCGTTGGAGACGAACACGTCGATCGGGCCGAACGCCTCGGTGGCGGCGGCTATCAGCGCCCGCACGCTCTCCTCACGTCCCGCGTCGAGCTCGACCGCCAGCCCGCCGACCTCCGCGGCGATCCCCTCCGCCGCCCGCATGTCCCGATCGGCGATCACCACCGCCCGGGCGCCCTCGGCGGCGAAGCGGCGGACGAGAGCCCGGCCGATGCCCCCGGCTCCGCCCGTGACGACCACATGGCGGTCTAAAAGCTCCATCGGCGTACCATATGTGATGTATGTCGGCCGAGGCCACCGTCTCGGCGCCGCCGAAGGCGCCCATCTGGGGGGAGTTGCGCTACAGCGCCGAGCTCGCCAGACTGCTGGCCGACGACCAGCTCTGGCGGCGGCGCCCGGCCGACGCACAACCAGTGATGCTGATACCCGGCTTCATGGCCGGAGACGCGTCCCTGGCGGTGCTCAGGGGGTGGCTGAGACGCCGGGGGCACCCCGTGGCGATGAGTGGGCTGCTGGCCAACGTCGACTGCGCGGAGCGGATCCTCGCCCGGCTGGAGAAGCAGCTGCTGACCCTGGCCGAGGAGACCTCTCGCCCCGTCGTGCTGATCGGGCAGAGCCGCGGCGGGGCCCTCGCCCGGGCGCTGGCCGTACGCGAGCCCGAGCGGGTCGCCGGGCTGGTGATGCTCGGCTCCCCGGTCCGCGACGCGCTCGCCGTGTCCCGACCGGTCCTGCGCACCGTGCGCTGGATGGCACGGCTCGGCGACCTGCGCGTCCCCGGGCTGTTTTCGACGGCGTGTCGGGACGGCGTCTGCTGTGCCGTGTTCCGGGAGGATCTCGTGGCTCCCCTGGCTCCCGGGATCAGCGTGGTGTCGATCCACTCCCGCAGCGACGCGATCGTCGACTGGCGCGCGTGCCTGGAGCCCCATGGCGAGCAGGTTGAGATCGACTCGAGCCATTGCGGGATGTCGGTCCACCCCGGCGTCTACAGGGTGCTCGACCGGGTTCTGAGCGCCGAGAGCCCCGCGCGCTGAAGTCAGCTCGCCTCGACTAGACCTGGGCGACACGAGCGCATCGGCCGCCCCGAGGACCGCGGGCCGTCCGGGTTAGCATCCACCGGACCACATCGTTCCAGGAAGGAGGCCCCCAGTGCCCGACATCAACGAGTTCAACAGGTCGATCATCGAGGAGTTCCGAGCCAACGAAGGCAGGGTCGGCGGCCCGTTCGACGGGACTCCTGTGTTGCTGCTCAGCACGACCGGGGCCAGGACGGGACAGCCTCGCACGACCCCCGTCGTGTACATGCCGGACGGCGAGCGGATGATCATCTTCGCCTCCAAGGCCGGCGCTCCCCAGAACCCGGCCTGGTACCACAACCTGGTGGCCAATCCGCACGCCACCGTGGAGGTGGGAACCGAGACCGTCCCCGTCGAGGCCGAGGTCCTGACGGGCGAGGAGCGCGACCGCTACTTCCGCCGCCAGGCGGACCGGTACCCTATCTTCGACGACTACGCCGGCAAAACCAGCCGGACGATCCCCGTGATCGCACTCGAGCGCTCGAGCGAGCCCGCCGCGTAGGCGCCGGCTCGCGTCTCCTTCGGGCCTGCATGCCCAACGCCGACGACATGCTCAAAGCGGCGGCCGCTCGCTCGCACGAGCTCGCGGCTCCCGGGCTCAGCCCGAGACCCCGCCGGAAGGTGGCGATCCTCGCCTGCATGGACACGCGCATCGACCTGTTTCCGATGCTCGGCCTGCAGCGCGGCGACGCCCACATCATCCGCAACGCCGGCGGCCTCGCGACGGATGACGCGATCCGGTCCCTGAGCGCCTCCCAGCGGCTGCTGGGCACGCAGGAGGTGGTCGTGGTGATGCACGACGGATGCGGCCTGCACGGGGCCTCCGAGGACGACTTCTCCCACGCCCTCGCCGCCGACGGCGTCCTTCCGAACTGGCGCCTCGGGGCCTTCGAGGACGTCGAGGCGACGCTCGGCCAGAGCCTGGAGCGCCTGCGCGCGAGCCGGGAGCTCCCCGCCCGCGATCACATCCGCGGCTTCGTCTTCAACCCCGAGACGGGGACCCTGCGGGAGGTGACGCAGGGGAGCCATGCGGATACTCGTGGACCGACACGAGCCGCACCGGCCCCTCCACGGCCCGATACGAGTGGGGACGGTCCGCCCGGAAGCTGATGAGGTCGCCCCGGTGGAGTATCTCCGAGAAGGACCCGGCGGAGATCTCCACGCTCCCGTCGGTCACGACGATGTGCTCGAAGCGCCCGCTCGCGTGGCCGTTCGCCTCTCGGAGCACCCCTTCCTCGAGCTCCAGGGAGTAGATCTCGATTAGCTCTCCCCCGGTGCGGGTGAGCATGCGACGGGCGACGTGCCCTCCGCGCCGCGGGCCCTTCTCATCGACACCGACGATCCGTCCCTCCGCCTCCCGCACGATCGAGACCTCCTCGCCGGGGGGCTCGTCGATGATCAGGCTGGAGAACGGCACTCCGAGAGCGCTCGCGAGCGCCTCGACGGTCTCGATCGAGGGATTGCCCCGGCCCCTCTCGATCATCGACACGGTGGACTTGGCCACGCCCGCCTGCTCCGCGAGCGCGGACAGGGTCATCTCCCGGGTGAGTCTCCAGCGACGCAGGTTGCGTCCGATCGACAGGGCTGCCCCTCGCATGGGGCGTAGTTGTATCGCACGTAGTCACCTGTGGGTCAGCACCCCACATTTAGGTTATATCCGTTCTTGGACCGATATAACGAACCCACGCGAAGGGGCCGGGGTCGCGGCCCGTGGGGTAGGGTGGGCGGCCATGCGAGCCGTCACCTTTCAGGCCCCCGGCGTGGTGAGCGTCGAGGAGCGCCCTGAGCCGGAGCTCACCGACCCTGCCGATGCGATCGTGCGGATCGAGGCGACGGGGGTGTGCGGCTCGGACCTCCACATCTACAGAGGACGCGTCCAGGTCGAGCAGGGCTTCACGATCGGCCACGAGTACGTCGGAACGGTCCTGGCCGTCGGCGACTCCGTGACGAGCGTGGAGGTCGGCGACCGCGTTCTCGGCTGCTTTCAGACCGCCTGCGGCACTTGCTACTTCTGCCGTCGCGGCAACTACCACCGGTGCGTGCACTCGCGGACCTTCGGGCATGGCGCCACGCTCGGGTCCCTCCAGGGCACCCAGGCCGAGATGGCCCTGGTGCCGAACGCCGACCTCGTGCTCCGGCGCGTCCCGGAGGGCATGAGCGACGACGTGGCGCTGTTCGCGGGAGACGTGATGGGCACGGGCTTCCATGCCGTTGAGGCCAGCGGGCTTCGACCCGGCGACGTCGCGGCGGTCCTCGGTCTCGGGCCGGTCGGACTGTGCGCCGTGCAGGCCGCCCGCGCCGTCGGGGCGGCACGTGTGTTCGCTGTCGACACGGTCCCCGAGCGCCTGGCGATGGCGCGCTCGTTCGGCGCGGAGCCGATCGATCTCGCCGAGCAGGACGTCCGCGCGATCGTCAGGGAGGCGACCGACGGCCGGGGGGTCGACGTCTCGATCGACGCCGTCGGGGACCCCAAGGTCCTCGAGAGCGCCATCCGTCTCACCCGCGCCTGCGGGAGCATCCAGTGCATCGGCGTGTACGCCGAGCGAGGCGAGGTCCACCTCGGCCTGCTGTGGCTGAAGGCCCTCACACTGCGGGGCGGCCACGCGAACGTGCTCGCCCATGTGGACCGGGTCCTCGCGATGATGGCGGCGGGTGTGCTCGATCCGAGCCCGCTCGTCACCCACCACATGAAGCTCGACGAGGCGCCCGAGGCCTACGCGATCTATGACCGGCGGGAGGCCCTCAAGATCGTCCTCACCCCCTGAGGAGGCGGGCCGGGGTCTCCGCGTCCTCCGCGGGAGCTACTCGACCCATCCCAGAGACCGCTCTACGGCCTTCTTCCATTGCCCGTACTCACGCTCCCGCCGGGCCCGATCCATCGCCGGCTCCCAGCGCCTGTAACCACCGGAGCGCTCCCTCAGCTCCGCCTGGCCCGACCAGAAGCCAACGGTCAGCCCCGCCGCATATGCGGCGCCCAGCGAGGTCGTCTCGATCGCCTCGGGGCGCAGGACGGGAATCCCGAGCACGTCGGCCTGCAGCTGCATCAGCAGCTCGTTCGCCGTCATCCCCCCGTCGACCCTCAGCTCCGACAGCTCGACCCCCGCGATCTCGTTGGCGGCGTCGAGCACCTCCCGGGTCTGCCAGGCGGTCGCCTCGAGCACGGCCCGCGCCAGATGCCCTGCGCCCGCGAAGGCGGTCAG
>DATFZP010000290.1:0-2495 GCA_035314405.1 Solirubrobacteraceae bacterium
GGCGACCACCGCTACATCCTGATGTGCCTGGTCGCGCTCGAGGACCCCGGGTTGACCGTCTTTCCGACCCACCGCCTGGTCAGGGGCATGGACGCCGCCCGCCGGGCGGCGCTCGCGCAGGCGCTCGAGCGCGACTTCGCGCGCGAGGAGGTGCCGCTCGATCAGCTGGCGCCCCCCGCGGGCGCCGGTCCGCTACAGCTCGGGTACGTGGACGATCAAGGCGAGCTCGCCTACCGGCTGACGCTGACCGACCAGGCGATCGCCGACGCCGCGCTCAGCGGGCACGGCGAGGCCTACCGGCGGCTGGACACGGGCATCCTCGAGGCGCTGCTGCTGAAGGGCGCCCTGGGGCTCTGCGACGATGACATATCCCACTTCAACGGCCTGTTCTACGCGCGCGACACGGCGGAGGCGCTCGCGATGGTGCGCTCGGGCGAGTACGACGCCGCGTTCCTGATGCGCCCCACCCCGGTCGAGCAGGTCAGGGAGATCGCCGCCGAGGGTGAGAACATGCCGCCGAAGTCGACCTACTTCTTTCCGAAGCTCCTAACCGGTCTGTTGCTCAGCCCGCTCGGGTAGGGGGTGCCCTGAGTATCATTGGACAAGGGGGGAGAGATGGACCTCTAGTGAAGGGATCTGTATGACCGAGACTCAAGGGCTCACAAGGATGAAAGCCACTGCACGCCGCGACGACGGTAGCTTCAGGCACACCGTCGAGGTGCGCGATCATCGGGTCACCGTCGATGAGCCGGTGGACGCCGGCGGCGACGACGCCGGTCCCGACCCCCGGGAGCTGCTCGCCGTCAGCCTCGCCTCGTGCGCGGCGATCACGATGGAGATGTACGCCGCTCGCAAGGGATGGGACATCGGACACGTCGAGGTGGACGTCGAGTACAGCCCTGCCGAGCGCGGCTGCCCGACCAAGTTCGACCTCGTCCTGAGACTTCCCGACGACCTTCCCGAGGAGCGGGTGGAGCGCCTGCGGGTGATCGCCGCGAAGTGCCCCGTCCATCGGGCGCTCGACGGAGAGGTCATGTTCCAGGAGCGCATTGAGCGCGTTCACCTGGCCGCCTGACGACCCGTCCGTCTACAGAAGCCTGAACCTCCCCCCTCCGGGCGAGGAGATCCCCGCGGCGGTCCTCGTGCCGCTGTTCGTAGCCGGCGAGGAGCCCGAGCCGCACGTCGTCCTGACCCGCCGCCGCGCCGACCTGCGCCGGCACGCAGGGGAGATCTCCTTCCCCGGCGGCCGCCACGACGTCGAGGATGCCGACCTCGCCGAGACCGCCCTGAGGGAGGCTGAAGAGGAGATCGGCCTCCCCCGCGCCGAGGTGCGGCTACTGGGATCTCTCCCCCGGACCTCCACCTTCGCGACCAACTACGTGATCCACCCCTACGTGGGCACGATCCCCGCCGGCCTGCGCTGGAGCGCCTCCGCCCGGGAGGTCGACGCCGTGCTCGAGCTGCCCCTCGCCGCTCTGCGGGCGGGCCGCACCCGCACACAGATGCAAAGGCGGGGGATCTCCTTTCAGACCGACGCCTACATCGTCGGCGACCACCTCGTGTGGGGAGCGACCGCCCGCATCCTCGACCATCTGCTCGGGCGCCTGCACACGACCGGCGCCGGCCTCACCCTGGAGCCCTCGGAGCTGTAGCCCTCAGCCTTCGGGGGTCCATCCGGACAGCGCCGTGAAGGCGCTCTCCGCGCGTACCTGGGAGGGCGAGCCCGAGCCGCGGGCCAGACGCGGCCAGATGCCTCCGGCGAGCACCCCCAGGGCACCCAGCAGGGCCAGCCACGCGCCCTCCCTCACCGACAGCGAGACGTAGCCGCCGGCGGGGATCGGGGGAACGAGGATCCGGTAGAGCACCCACCCGCTCGCCACCGCCCCGACGAGCGTGAGCGAGGCGCCCGCGCCCGTGGGCAGGCTGGAGGCGCTGACGAGCGGGAACAGCGCGTCGAGCAGCGCGAGGCCCGCCAGGACCAAAAGGACGATGTTGGTGTACTTGAGGGCCTCATGGGCGCTCACCGCCCCGACCTGCCGACCTGCGAGCGTCCCCAGACCCGCGTGCAGCGGACCGGCGAGGGCCTGGAGCTGGGAGTTCCCGTACTGGGAGACGAGCTGATCGCCGACCTGCTGGATGTACGCCACCCCGCTGGCGGTGAAGCTCACCCCGTACCACGGCAGGAACACCGACACCGCGAGGACGATCGCGCCGAATGCCGCGACCAACAGCCCGAATCGGGAGCGCTCGATCGACATATCGGGTTCTCATCGGAGCGCTGCCGCGCGGACTTGACCGCAGCTCACGATCCTCGGCCTGTGAGCAGCGAGTCGATCGCCGCCTGGCCGACTGCGAGCCATGCCTCGAGATCCTCCGAATCGGCCGTCAGGAACTCGGCCGGGATCGCGTTGCGCTCCAGGAGCACCCTCGCCCTCGCCCCGCCCTCCGCCAGCACCTCCGCCGGGGTGCTGGTTCCCGCCGCCTCGTAGACGAAG
>DATFZP010000291.1:0-2095 GCA_035314405.1 Solirubrobacteraceae bacterium
GGGAACGGCAGGTTCGGCGCCTGGGAGCGCGCTTCGTCGAGGGCCTCGTGAGAGGTCGGGGTGAGGCCCAGTCCGGCCGCGAGGGCGTGCGTGGTGGGTGGGGCGGAGTGGACCACGCCGCTGAGATGGTGCCTCGGTATCGGGGCAGTGCCGCCGAGGAAGGACCGCACCGTTTCGCGGATCTGTTCGGGAGAGGCCGTGTCGTAGGTGGGCAGCAGGTTGACCTGGAAGGGGACCTGTCGCACGGGCTTGCCCTGGGCCTGAACGAGCAGCCCCAGCAGATCGAGTACCTGACTGGTCCCGTGGAGGTCCGTTTCCACCGCCCTGCCGAAGATCTTCTCGAACCGTTCGCGGTTTTCAAACAGCGTCGAGCCGTACTGCGCCTTGGCTTCCAGGAGGAACCTCTGGTCGCGAGCGTCGCGGGTCAGCGAGGTGTCTTCGTGGCGGTTGGCCACGAATTCGAGCGCCTGTTGGCCGCACATCTCCTGATATCCCGGCTGGAGGTTGATTTCGAAGTACTGTTCTCCACCCGGTTCGTTGACGTGGTAGTAGCGGCGATCGACGGTCAGGTAGACGCAGCCCATTTCGTTGACTGCCCGCTTGAACTTGGGGAAGGTCACCACGAACACGTGGTTGACCGAGATGCCGAGCACCCGCTTGATCGTTTCCGTCATCAGCTGGATCCCCCCGATCGTGTAGGCCACGTTTATCCGGTTGACCACCGGACGGGCTCCCGGGGGTTCGATCTTGGCCTGCAGCTCGCGGGGGATCGAGAGCATCGAGATGGTCGGCTTGCTCGGATCGATCCGGACCAGCAGCATCTCGTTGGAGTGGGGCACCACGAAGCCGCCGGGGTTGTCCTTCGGCGGCGGCCGGCGGTCGTCGCCGACCAGCAGCAGCGTCTCCGGCGCCCCCACGCTCGTCGATGCGAGGATCTTGGGTGAGAGCTTGACCGCCTGGTTCTGGTCGAGCGCTTCGACGACTTTGTTGACCTCGTTGAGGGCGAGTACGGCGGTGGCGGCGCCCGAGATCAGGATCACCCCGATCGCCCCGAGCAGCACACGCTTGGCCATCCACCAGGGACGGCGAGCGGGCTCGGGCTGGATCGCCTCGGCAGGTGGCCCCCCCACAGGGGGCGGCATGGTGGGCGGTTGGGTGACTGTGCTCAAACGGGAGACCCCGACGATACCGAGGTCGGGCTCGCCGCGGAGCGGTCGGGGCGAGCGCTGGCGGCCAAAGCGCTAGAGTCCGGGCCCGTGCACGCACCGGTCATGCGCCGCTGGCCGCTCGCCGCCGCCGTTCTCGTGCCGGCAGCGCTCGTCGGCTGCGCCGTATCGGGGCTCGGGGGCGCCGGCCTGCTGTATCTCCTCCCGGCGCTGCTCCTCGGCTGCCTCCTGTATGCGCGTCTCTACCCCGGCGAGAGCGTGCTGCTTCGCTGGGCCGGCACTCGCCCCCGACGCAGCGGCCGGCCGGCCGAGCAGCGGGCCGGGTGTCCTCGCCGTGCGATGGAAGCGCCGCGAGGGGGGCTGTTGATGGGCTTCTCACTGGCGGTGCGCCCGCCGCCCTGCTCGCCTGCCTCGAGCTAGGCCGCTCCCGGCGAGGGGCGGCCGCTCGCCGATCGAGTCCGTCCGACCGCGGAGTCCCCGCGCTCGGCGGAGCCCGCGTGTCCGGTCGCAGTCCGCATCCCGCGGAGGCGCGAGCGTCCACGCAGACCCTCCAGGAGAACCACATGCGCCGCCAACTCGCTGTCCGCCTGACGCTGGCCGTCACGCTGGCCGGATGCCTCACGACGATGGTGCTCGCACCCTCGGCGTCCGCCCACGCCCAGCTGCTCGGAACCTCGCCAGCGTCGGGGGCGACGGTGCCGACCGAGCCGAGCGAGGTGATCTTCAAGTACAACCAGGACGTCGGGGGGACGCTCGGAGCGGTCCGCGTGTACGACGCCGAGGGCAACGAGGTGGACAACCTCGACGTCTCCCACCCCTACGGCCAGGAGCACTGGATGGGCGTGGGCCTGAAGCCGGGCCTGCCGGATGGGACCTACACGGCGACCTACCGCGTGATCTCCGCCGACACGCACATCGTCTACGGCGGC
>DATFZP010000292.1:0-3260 GCA_035314405.1 Solirubrobacteraceae bacterium
CGGGGCGCCCCTCCTCGATCTAGGGGAGCTGTTCAAGGTGAACCTGAAGAACCCCGTCGGCAGGATCCTGATCGCGATGGCTCTGAGCTCCTGGGCGAGCGTGTATCCGGGCGCCCGCCTGGAACAGCTCGTCACGCCCGCCGCCCTCGCCGGCATCGAGGACGTCGCCGAGAACTGCGTCTACGGCAGGAAGATCGCCGCAGCCGTCCCCAGCACGCTCCTGCTCGGGAACACCTTCGTCAGCCACCCCATCGGCGACACGCAGCCGTGGAAGGCGATCGCCGCCGAGAACGACCCTGGCGCGAGCGCCACCCCCGTGCCGATACTCATCACCCAGGGAGGCGCCGACCGGATCGTCCCGGCAAGGCTCACCGAGCGATTCGTCAGGCGACTGTGCGCCAGAGGCGACACCGTCGAACTGCGTGTCTACCCCACCGTCGAACACCTCGAAGCGGGGATAGTCGTCGCCCCCGACGTCGCGGCCTGGATCGCCGACCGCTTCGCCGGCAGGCCTCCGGCGAGCAGCTGCGTGTGAGCCCTCTGCCAGGCCCGCCGGCCGCAGCCCGCACGAGCCGCGGATCACCGCCCCCGCGCTAGGCGACGGGAGCGGCCTCGGGGACGCGCTCGGGGGAAGGCTCCCCTCCCCTCGCCCGCTCGGAGTGCTCGCGGCTGTCGCGCGAGGAGATCATCACGATCGTCAGTGCGGCCCCCGCCAGCGCGAATCCGGTGCCGACGAGGAATGCCTGCTGGAAGCCCTTCGTGAGGGCGACCGCGACGTCGTGCTGTCCGGAGAGCAGGACGTCCTTCGTGCGGGTGTTGGCGACGGTCGCGAGGATCGCCAGCCCCAGCGCGCCTCCCACCTGCTGGGCTGTGTTGACCAGCCCCGAGGCGAGCCCGGCCTCGTGCGGCCGCGTGGCGGTGACCGCCGCGATCGTCACGGGCACGAACGACAGCCCGAGCCCGACCGCCGCCAGCAGCGACGGGCCGAGCACGTTCGCGAGGAACGTCCCCCCGGTGGCGGGCACCTTCGAAAACCAGTACAGGCCCGCCGCGACGAACAGCAGGCCCGTGAGCAGCACGGGCTTGAAGCCGAACCGCGTCACCCCGAACGAAGCCGCCCCCGCGGACAGGATGATCCCGACCGCCAGCGGCAGGTATGAGATGCCCGTCTTCAGCGCGGAGTAGTGGAGAACCTGCTGCATGTAGAGGGAGACGAAGAAGAACATCGAGAACAGCGACATCCCGATCAGCAGAGCCACGGTGTCGGCGCCCCTGAGCGTGCGCAGGCGGAAGATCGACAGCGGCATCAGCGGCGCCCGTCGGCGGCTCTCGATCACGATGAAGGCGGCCAGCAGCAGGAGGGCGCCCACGACCTTGGCGATCGTGGCCGTCGAGCCCCAGCCCACGTTCACGGCGTCCACGAGCGCGTAGACGAGCAGGGCGAGCCCGGCCGTGACCGTCACCGCGCCCGGGATGTCGAAGTCCCTCGTCTGGCCCTCGGCGCGGCTCTCGAGCAGCACACGCGGCGCGAGGAAGGCGCAGATGAGGCCGATCGGCACGTTCACGAACAGGACCCACCGCCAGCTCAACCCGGTCGTCAGCAGCCCCCCGAGGAGCACGCCTGCGGCGCCGCCGGCGCCCGCCACGGCACCCCACACCCCGAGCGCACGGTTGCGCTCCTCGCCGTCGGCGAAGGTCGTCGTGATGATCGACAGGGCTGCCGGGGAGACGATCGCCGCGCCCAGTCCCTGTGCCGCCCGGGCAAGGATCAGCCAGGCCTCCGACTGCGCCAGCCCCCCGAGGAGGGACGACACGGAGAACAGCACGAGGCCCACCATGAACATCCGTCTGCGGCCCATCAGGTCGGCGAGGCGGCCGCCTAGCAGCAGGAAGCCGCCGAAGGTCAGCGTATACGCGTTCACCACCCACGACAGGTCGGTCTGAGAGAAGTGCAGGGCCCGGCCGATCGACGGCAGGGCGATGTTCACGATCGACGCGTCGATCACGACAACGAACTGGGTCATCGCCAGCAGCGCCAGCGCCAGGCTCTTCGCACGCGGTGTCATGGTTCAGAGACGGTCTACAGCGACGTGCTCTACCCGGTCCGCATCTGAGCCGCGGCCCCCCGCTCGCGCGTGGAGCGCACGCGCGAGGCGACGACCGCAGCCACGGCGGGCGGATCGTCGTAGAACGGGACGTGACCGGCGCCGAGCGTCACGTGGGTGGCCCACGGGAGCATCCTGCGCGCACGGGGGGCCTGCAGCCGGTAGGGGAGCAGCCGGTCGCGGTTCCCCCACGCGATCGTCACCGGAACGCTCCTGAGCTCCTCGGGCGCCTGGAAGCGGTACTCCCCGAAGGCCGCCAACGCGCCCATCATCGCGGGTGCTGCCCACGCGTCGCGGAGCGTCCCGATCGCCTCATCGACCGGAAGCCTCGCCGGGAAGCCGAACGTCTGGGAGAAGAGGACGACGCGGCCTGCCCGTGTGCGGGTCAGCGCTTCGATCGTCGGGCGAACGGGCTCGGGCACCCCCCCGAGCGCCGCCAGCGACAGCTGGCAGAAGCGCAGCTCGGCGCCGGTCCAGAAGCCGGCCGGCGAGAACGCGCTGGCCGAGCGGATGCCACGCCGGCGGGCGAGCTCGAGCGCGATCGCCCCGCCCATCGAGTTGCCCGCGACGTGCGGTCGCTCCAGGCCGAGCTCGGCGAAGAACCACTCGAAGGCGTCGGCGTAGGCGGAGATCGTGGGCTTGATCCCCGCCGCCAGCGGTGCCGAGCGCCCGAAGCCGGGGGAGTCGCAGGCGAGCACGTCGAACTCCCGTGCGAGCAGGTCGATCACCGGCCGCCAACCCTGCCAGTGATGGCCCACGCCGTGCAGGAGCACGACCGGATCGCCCCCGCCCTCGCGGTGGTAGTTGATCGAGGCGCTCATGGGAGCCCCCGGATCAGGTCGGAGGCCCGCTCGGCGATCATGATCGTGGGGGCATTCGTGTTGCCGCCGACGATCGTCGGCATGATCGAGGCGTCCACCACCCTCAGTCCCTGCAGGCCGTGGACGCGCAGCTGGGAGTCGACCACCGCCTGCTCGTGGGTGTCGCTCATGCGGGCGGTGCCGACGGGGTGGCAGATCAGCATCAGCCGCCGGCGCAGGTCAGCTTCGAGCTCCTCGCGGCCCTGCGCCGCCGGCCCGGGCTTGAGCTCCTTGACCACGATCTCCGAGAGCTGGGGCTGCGCGGCGATCTCGCGCGCCAGCTGCATCCCGGCGA
>DATFZP010000293.1:0-2129 GCA_035314405.1 Solirubrobacteraceae bacterium
ACCTCGGAATCGATCGTGATGATGCGGTTGGTGGACGCCTCGACGTGGACCACCCGAGGCTGGTAGCGCTCCAGGTCGGCCTCGTCGTAGGAGCCGTAGGAGATGACGATGATCGTGTCGCCGCGATGGACGAGGCGAGCGGCGGCGCCGTTTACGCGCATGTCGCCCGACCCCCTCTCCCCGGCGATCGTGTACGTCTCGAAGCGAGCCCCGTTGTCGATGTCCACGACGTGGACCTGCTCGTGCTCGAGGATGTCGGCCGCCTCGAGCAGGTCGGGGTCGATCGTGATCGAGCCGACGTAGTGCAGGTCGCAATCGCTGACGGTGGCCCGGTGGACCTTCGACTTGAGCATCACCCGCTGCATGTCGCCAGCACCTCTCCCGGGGCGCTCCGTGTGGGGATGGCCGTCGCGTGGGGATCGAGGACCGCGTTGTCGATCAGGCGCACCTGCCCGATGCGCGCCGCGAGCGCCAGCAGGCCGACGTCGTCGAGCGTCTGCAGCGGCTCGAGCGTGTCCGGGTGCACGAGCGCCACGTACTCGGGCTCCACCGCCCGCGCCCGCATCTGGGCCGTCGCCGCCTCGATCAGGGCGGTGGCCGACCGCTCGCCGGAGGCGAGCAGCCCTGCGGCTGCGTGCAGCGCGGCCGGCAGGGCACGGGCGCGGACCCTCTCCTCGCCCGAGAGGAGGGTGTTGCGGCTGGACATCGCCAGGCCGTCCTCCTCGCGAACGGTCGGCAGCGCCTCGATCCTGACCGGGATGTTGAGGTCGGCCACCAGGCGGCGGATCACCACCACCTGCTGGGCGTCCTTCTGGCCGAAGTAGGCGACGTCCGGCTGGGTCATGCTCAGGAGCTTCGTGACGACCGTCGCCACCCCGCGGAAGTGCCCGGCGCCGCGATCGGCGCCCTCCAGGCGCTCGGTCAGTCCGAGGACCTCCACCGACGTGCGGAAGCCCGCCGGGTAGACCTCCTCGACCGAGGGGGCGAACAGGAGATCGGCTCCCGCCGCAGCGGCGAGGTCCGCGTCGCGGTCCTCGCGTCGGGGGTAGCGGTCGAGGTCGGAGCGCTCGTCGAACTGGGACGGGTTGACGAACACCGAGACGACCACGAAGGAGCACTCCTCACGGGCCCTGCGGATGAGCGAGAGGTGGCCCTCGTGCAGCGCCCCCATCGTCGGGACGAGGCCGATCGTACGGCCTTCGCCCCGCACCCCGGCGAGGCGGGCCCGCAGCTCGGCGACCGTGCGCGCGACGCTCATGCGCAGGGCGAGGTGGGGGTTGTGGTTCTCATCGCTTCGGTCCAGTTCCGTACGGGATACCGGCACGACTAAAGGCTGTGGAAACGTGACTTCACTCAGGTCCACCCCGGAGAATCCCGGTGACGGCCCGAGCGGATGATACCGCTGTTCGCCGATCCCGGGAAGGGCACAGCAGGGCGGTCCGTCACCAGGCGTCCACGTGGGGGCGGCGCTTGCCGGCGTGGCGCCACCACTCCCCGCTGCACTCCTCGAACAGGGTGGCGATCCAGCGGCGGGAGTCGGCGGGGTCGATCACGTCGTCGATCTCTCCGTAGGCGGCCATGTTCATGCCCCGACCCCGCTCGTAGGCGGCGGCGACCGTCTCCTGGTAGACGCGCTCACGCTCCCGGGGATCCTCGATCGCGTCGAGCTCCCGGCGCATCCCCAGGCTGACGGCGCCCTCGAGGCCCATCGCACCGAACTCGGAGGTCGGCCACGCCACGGTGAACTGGGGCGCCCTGAAGCCGCCGCCGGCCATCGCCTGGGCGCCGAGCCCGTAGCCCTTGCGCAGGACGATCGTCCCGGTGGGGACCGACAGGTTGGCCCCGGCCAGGAACAGCCGGGCGAAGTGGCGCACCGTGGCGGTGCGCTCGGCGGCCGGGCCGACCATGAAGCCGGGGGTGTCGCAGAGGAACACCACCGGCAGGCAGAACGCGTCGCACAGCTGCAGGAAGCGGGCCGCCTTGTCGGCCCCGTCGGCGTCGATCGCCCCGCCCAGATGGGTGGGGTCGTTCGCCACCACTCCCAGCGGGCGGCCGTCGAGGCGGGCGAGCGCGGTCACCATCCCCGGCCCGAACCCGTCCCGCAGCTCGAGCACCGAGCCCTCGTCGAA
>DATFZP010000294.1:0-15717 GCA_035314405.1 Solirubrobacteraceae bacterium
ATCGAACCCGGAACCTTGGGCTTAAGAGGCCCCTGCTCTGCCGGTTGAGCTAACGGCCCGTGAGGGCGCCGGCGAGGTCGGCCGGCTCATCGCCAGGATTCTATCCGAGCCCGGCCGCCTCGGGCGGGCGGGGCGGAGCGGGCCGGCAGGCCGCCATGCCCGTTACTTGGTCGTCGTCGAGCCGCCTGCGGGGGCCGGGGTCGTCGAGGCGGGTCTAGCCGTGTATTCGCCGTTAGGGGCCTTTTTGACGACATACGCTTTGCCGTTCGTCGTCGCCGTGTAGCCCTTTTCGCCGCTCGGGCTCTTCTTGACTTCGGCAAGCTCCTGAGCGACTCGCGCCCGCTGAGCGGGAGGTGCGAGACTGACGGCCTTGGCGGCGGCGAGATCGCCGATTCGCGTGTTGTGGGCTTTGTAGGCGTACTGGGCGAGCGACGCGTACAGCGAGGCGCTCGTCGGCCGGTTGGCAGTGACGATCTGGAGCACCTGAACGGCCTGTGCCGGCTGGTTGAGGCCTTCTTCCCCGTACACGGGGATCATCAGCTGGGCCAGTTCGGGGTTCGCCTTGGAGGGGTTCAGGGCGAGGTAGTGGCTCCACGATTCCGACGCCTGGGCGAAAAGTTCCTTGCCCTTGCTCGTCACCCCGGCGGACGTGACGTAGGCTTCGCCGCCGGCTTCGTGGAGCAGCGCCTTGGTCAGCTCTTCCCAGGCGACGGCGTTGGTGGGCTGCTCGGCGGTCAGCTTGCGGTACTTCTTGATCTGGTTGGCGAAGCTCGCAGCGCCCGCCCCTTCGTTGGAGCTCGCTGCGTTCAGCAGCCCGCCGCCGCCGAAGCCGCCGCCGATTCCGAAGCCCACCAGGCCCACGCCGATCAACAGGGCCAGGCCGATGTAGACGACACGGACCGTGCGGCGACGGCCGCGACCTCTCAGGTCGAACAGCATCCGCCTACAGCCTGGGGTCTACGTGATCGATCATTTCCTGCACCGTCGGCTCCGTCGGGTCGTCGGGGTCCGGCGCCGGCGCCCCCTCGGAGGACCGCCCGCCCTGCTCGCCCGCGCCGCCGGCCTCGCCGGTGTCTGCACCGGCCGGTGTCACGAACGTTGCAAGCAGGATACTCGCCTCGTAGAGGACATACAGGGGAAGCGTCTCCAGGATCAGCGTGATCGCGTCTCCGGGAAGGAACGCGGCGATCACTGCGCACGTCAGGAGCGCGTACCGGCGGTGGCGGCGCAGCTGCTGAGGCGTCACGATGCCGAGTCGGGTCGCCCCCAGGATCAGCACCGGGACCTGGAAGACGAGCCCCATCGCGAGCAGCACGGTTGCCGCGAAGCGGTAGTACTGGCTCGCCTGGACGATGATGTTGAACTGGCTCGAGTTGAAGTTCACGAGGAAGCGGACGGCGGCCGGCAGGACGATGAAGTATCCGAACAGCACCCCGGCGGCGAACAGGAAGGGAACCGCAGTCAGCAGCGGGACGGCCGCCCGCTTCTCGTGTGGGGTCAGCGCCGGGACGACGAAGCCGTAGAGCTCGTAGAGGATCAACGGCAGGGAGATGACGAGAGCGAAGTAGAAGGACACCGCGATCGTGGTCGTGAACGGCTCCCCCACCCCGAGCGTCGCGGGGTTGTCGCCCTGGGGGTGGCGGGGGATCCGGGCGACGTCGGCTCCGAGAGCCCCGATCAGGGGCAGCAGCCGCGCTCGAGCCTCGTCGGAGAGCCCGCTGCCGGGCTTCGCCAGGACCGCGAGGGAGGCCTGGGTGTCACGGGCGACCCGCAGAACCGCCTGCTGGGCGAGGACCGCCTGCCCGACCGTCCCTTCCCCCCTGGCCACCTGCTTGCTCGTCTGGGTCTTCAGGGGCTTGTTGATGATGCGCAGGAGCGCGTGGTTCTGCCACAGGCAGAACGCGAACGCGACGGCGAGTATCGCCCCACTCACGATCAGGCGGGTGCGAAGCTCGTCCAGGTGGTCCACGAGGCTGAGCCGATCCTCGTGGTTGATCGTTCGGATCGCGCTCACCATTGGTTCGCTGAACCTACCACCGCAACGGCGCCCGCTTGGACGTGTTTATGTCTCCAAACGTCGGTTCTCCGCAAGCGGAAGCCCACGGTAAACCAAGCTAAAGGCCACCGCCTTCCGCGTCGATGACAACAGAGAACCGAATGAACACTGAAGAAGACCCCAACATCGACCAACGTGTCGAGCCACCGGCCCCCAACCAGATGGACGTCGTCCATCCAGAGCAGCGGGGCGCGGCGGACCGCACCTGCACGCCTGACCGGCTGCACGTCTGCTTTCACTGCAGCGGCGAGCTCGTGTACCCGCTGGACTGGTCGGAGGAGGGCCCCCGCCACTGGCGGATCGAGTTGCGCTGCCCGGAGTGCGAGTCCAGGCGCGAGGGCGTCTTCGACCAGGCGGCGGTGGAACGGCTCGACGACGAGCTGGACCGGGGATCGAGCGCGCTCCTCGGGGATCTCAGGCGTATGACCCATGCGAACATGTCCGAGGAAGTCGACTTCTTCGTCCGCGCGCTGGACGCCGACCTGATCACCCCGAGCGACTTCTAGGTCCGGCATCCACTAGCGATAGCGCTCGACGACCGCGTCGGCGACCAGTTCCAGCAGGGCCGAGCGTCCGCCGGGGAGGATCGCCGGCAGCTCCGCCTTGGCGTCGGCGACCACCTCGAGGGCCTGCTCCCGCGCCTGGTCGAGCGCCCCGGTGGCCGCGATCCGCTCGCACAGCCTCTCCGCCTGCTCCGGCCCGCCGAGCGAGTGGAGGTCGAAGGCGGCCAGCGAAGGGTCCCGCTCCCGGGCGAGGATGAACGGCAGCGTGACGGTCCCGTCGAGCAGATCCGTTCCCCTCGCCTTGCCCGTCCGCTCGACCGGTCCCGACACGTCGAGCACGTCGTCGAGCAGCTGGAAGGCCAGCCCGATGCGCCTCGCGAACGCCCCGAGGGCGTCCGCGAGGGCACGCGAGCCGCTCGCGGCCGTGAGGGCCCCCAGCCTGCATGCCGCCTCGAACAGGGCGGCGGTCTTCAGCTCGCATCGCCGGAGGTAGCGCTCGACGGGGACATGGGAGGCGTACGCGTCCTCCCTCTGCAGAAGCTCTCCGGCCGCGAGCGCCGAGCTGGCCTCCGAGAGGGCCCGCAGCTGCTCGGCATCCTCGTTGCGGGCGAGCTCGGCGAACGCACGCGAGAAGAGCAGATCGCCGGTGGCGACCGCGACCTGCCGGCCGGCCACCGCGGCCACGGTGGGGTGGCCGCGGCGCAGCTGCGCCCCGTCGATCAGATCGTCGTGGACGAGCGTCGCGGAGTGCACGAGCTCGACCGCCACAGCCGCACGGACGAGGCGCAGCTCGCCCACGGCCGTCGGCGGCGGCCCGCCCGCGGACTCGGCCGCCAGCACCACGAGCAGCGGGCGCAACCGCTTTCCTCCGGCGACGATCGTGGCGTTCGCGTGGGAGGCGAGCGGGTCGCCGGCTCCGGCGGTCACCCGCTCGAGGTGCAGCTCGGCGCGCGACATCTGCTCACGCAGCTCCTCTCCCCCCCGGCGCATGACGGTGTCGAGCCCGTCCACTCCTTCCGCGGAGCCCCCGGCGGCGGTTGTCCCGATCGTGCTCACGAGAGCCCCGCCGAAGGGACGCTGCCGGCATGGATCGCCACGATGCCTCCCGCGAGCAGCCTGTAGCTGATCTCACACAGGCCCGCCCGCTCCATCTCGGCGGCGAGAAGGGCCGGGCCGGGGAAGCGCCGGACCGAGCTCGGCAGGTAGGAGTAGGCCTCGGCGATCGTGGGCGCAGAGCTCTGGCCGCGGTCCTGCAAGGCCCGCGTAAGCGCCACCCCGGCGGACCTCCCGAGGGCCGGGACGATCCGGTCGAACCACAGGCCGTAGAACGGCGCGAGGCGCCCGTGGGTGGGGGTGGTGATCTCGAGCACCACAACCCGCCCCCCGGGACGCACGACCCGCGCCATCTCGGCGAGGCCGATCGCGAGGTCGTCGAAGTTGCGGGCTCCGAAGCCGACGGTGGCGGCATCGAACGAGGCGTCCTCGTAGGGCAGCGCCAGCGCGTCGGCCCATTCGAAGCGGGGGCGCACGGGTAGCCCACCGACCGCCACCGCCTTGGCGCGGGCGCGGTCGAGCATGCCCTCGGCGAAGTCGCTCCCCACGACCTCTCCCCCCGGAGACACCCTCCGGGCGAGCTCGATCGCCAGGTCGCCGGTGCCTGTCGCCACGTCGAGCACACGCGCTCCAGGTCCCACGCGGGCGAGGTCCGCGGCGCGCGCTCGCCAGCGGTGGTGCAGGCCGGCCGTCATCGCGGTGTTCATGAGGTCGTACACCCCCGCGATGCGATCGAACATCGCGCGCACCTGCCCCGCCTCCAGCCTGCCCGCGCCGGCTCCGTGACGAGCGGCCACGGCGCGGCTACCTGAGTTGCGAGAGGAAGTTGACGATCGCCGTGAACTTCTGCGGCGGCAGGTTCCTGAAGGATGGCATCGGCGCCGTCGGGTTGACGAGCGTCCGCGCGATCGCCTGGCGGGGAAGCCGCGAGGCGATGTGGCTGAGGTTGGGCCCAGGCCCGGCATTCCCGTTGTCCCCGATCTTGTGGCAGGCCAGGCAGCCGGTCTGAGCGACGACCTTCTTGCCAGCTTCGTAGTTCTCAAGCTGCGTCCCGCCCGCCCTGAGAACCGCGGCGGGGGTCGCCATTTCGATCACCGTGGGAGAGCCGGCGGTGGCGCCCTGGTAGGTCAGGAGCGCCATCGCGAAGATCACCGCGATCCCCGTGATCGTGGCGATCGGCCGCCGCTCGGGCCGGCGCTCCGGTCCGCGGTCGTAGAACGGGAGCATGAACAGCAGGATCATGCATATCGTGGGCACACCGATCGTGGCCAGGGGCACGAGGCCCGGCGGCTTGATCACACGCAGGACCTCGAACAGGAAGAAGAAGTACCACTCCGGGCGCGGCACGTACGTGGTCGTGGTGGGGTTGGCCTTGGACCCGAGCTCGGCCCCGAGGACGAGCGACATCGTGATGATCACCGCCATCACCACGCAGGCCATCGCCGCGTCCTTGCCCACGGCGTAGGGGAAGAACGGCTTGCCCTGGGACTTCAGGATCGCGTAGTCGCGGAGGTACTTCTCCTTCTCCTGCTGGTTCACGAAGCCGCCCCCCGCGCCCGCCGCCCGCCCGCCCGCGTTGCCGGCACGGCCTAGACCTGCTCCCTGCGAAGCTCGGAGGGCTTCTCAGCTTTGATCCACGGCGGGGCGGTGGTCCCGAGCTTGGCCACGAGGTACAGGTGGGCGCCCATCAGCGCGGCGATCGCGCCCGGCAGGAGCAGCATGTGGATCGCGTAGAACCTCGAGAGCGTGGTGGCGCCGAATTCCGAGCCGCCCCGCAGGAAGTCGCTCAGATAGGGCCCGATCAGCGGGCCCGTGCCGTTGATGTTGACCCCCACGATCGTCGCCCAGTAGGCGCGCTGATCGAACGGCAGCAGGTAGCCGGTGAAGGACATCACCATCGTCAGGATCAGCAGGACGACGCCGATCACCCAGTTGAGCTCCCGCGGGTACTTGTAGGCGCCGAAGAAGAAGGTCCGCCCCATGTGCAGGAACACGAGGATCACCATCACACTCGATCCCCACTTGTGCATCCCCCTCACGAACTGCCCGAGGAACACGTCGTTGGTCACGTACCGGATCGATTCGTAGGCGCCGCCGGAGGGGTCCGGCCGGTAGTACATGGCGAGGAACACCCCGGTCACGGCCTGGCTGAGGAAGGCGAACATCGTGGCCGAGCCGAGCGTGTAGAACCAGTTGGTGCCCTTGGGGACCTTCCGGAACATCAGCCACCGAGCGCCCCCGGTGAGCGATGTGCGTTCGTCGACCCAGTCGACGACCGTGATCCCGGCCTCCTTGGCGGCCTCGGACGGCCCGACCTTGCCGTTCCCCTCGCCCGGGCGGGCCGGAGGAGCCTTCAGGGCGCTGGGGACCGGGGCGGGTGGGAGCTTTGGCATCTTCGGCATGGTTCTCGCCGCCCTCTCCTACAGCTGGGCGCCCGGACGTGATGGGTAGAGGTACTGCCCGACGCCGTCCAGCGGCTCGCCCGGGTCCCGCGGGGAGAAGTGGCGCAGTTCGCTGTTGACGCTGAAGCGGGGGCCGAGCTGGACCTGGCCTTCGACGACACGGGTGTAGAAGCGGTCGAGCGGCCGCACAGGGGGTCCGCCGACGCGCCGGCCGAGCAGGTCGTAGACCCCACCGTGACAGGGGCAGATGAAGCGCTCCGCGGCGTCGACCCAGCGCACCGGGCAACCGAGGTGGGCGCAGCGGTTGGACAGGGCGATGAACTGCGAGTCGCGGTCGTAGCGGTCGATGTCCAGGGCCGGGTTGAACTTGCGCACGTACGCCGTCGTCTTGCCCGCCTCACCGATCCCGGGGGTCAGCGTGAGGACGACGGGGATGTAGTTGTTGTCCGGGAACATGTCCACTGGACCGACCGTTTCCCAGCGATGGGGATTGCTTTTGAAGACGGGCCCGAGGGCGAAGCCGAGCGACGGCAGCACGAAGGCGCTGGCGGCGATGATCCCGGCCGCCTGGCCTGTGCCGGTCACGAATCTGCGGCGGGTGACCGTCTCCCCCTCGAAGGCCCCGGGGTATTTCCGGTCGAGGGTGTATTTCGACTTGTGCTTTGCGCGCTTGTCAGACACCGGCGGCTAACAATATCGAGGCGCGATTCAGGCTGCGCCCGCCGGTGCCCGGGCACTTGTGCGCATCGCCTCGATCGCCTCGGGCGCCCCGGCGAGCAGCAGATCCTTGGCCCATCGGTGGGCCTCGCTCGGCCCCCATCCGACGGCGCGCGCTCCCGCCGTCCACACCGCCCCGGCCAGCTCCTTGCAGCCCGCCCCCTGGGAGAGCGCACTGAGCGTGATCGTGTCGGCGAGCTCCGCCACGGCCGCGGTGTCCCCCAGGGCGACCAGGCGGGCGAGCCCGATCGCGTACAGCTGATCGCCGGCCAGCAGCCCGAGATCGGCCTCGGCCACCCGCACGACCCGGGGGGTTCCGTAGTGCAGGAGATAGCCCTCGTAGATCGCCTCGATCAACAGCTCGTACTCCCCCCGCCTGCCCGCCGCGCGGGGGCCTGCGGCCGCAAGAACCGCCGGGCTCGCAGCGTCCTGGGGGCGCCCCACCCCGTTGCCCTCCGGGGCCAGGAGCGTGGCCATCAGACCGCCCTCGGCACGCAGCAGCTCGCGCAGCCGGGCGAGGCCTTCTCCGCCGATCGCGCCGTCGCCGCCGATCGCTCCGGCGCCCCCCATACGGCCGCCGCCGCTCAACCCGCCGCTCCGATCGCCCGCCCGGCGCCCACCCTGTCGGCTGCCGCGAAGGCCGCGGCCGCGGCCTCGACCGTGCGGTCGATCTGCTCCGCGGTGTGTGCGAGCGACGGAAACCAAGCCTCGAACTGCGACGGCGGCGGATACACCCCCCGGCACAGCAGCTCCCGGCACCAGGCCGCGTGGGCCTGCAGGTCGCAGGCGAGGGCGTCCTCGAAGCGGCTCACGGGGTTCTCGCTGAAGAACACGGTGAGCAGGCCCGGAGCGCTCGCCACCTGGACCGCTCGACCCCCGGCCGCGGCCCGCAGACCCTCCGCCAGCCGCTCGGTCACAGCGGTCAGCCGCAGGTAGGCGGGCTCGTCGAGCAGCTCGAGCGTCGCCAGCCCCGCCGCCACCGCGAGCGGGTTCCCCGACAGCGTCCCCGCCTGGTAGACGTCCCCGGCGGGCGCCAGCATCCGCATCAGCTCGGCGCGCCCGCCCACGGCCGCAGCGGGCAGCCCGCCGCCGATGACCTTGCCCATCACTGACAGGTCGCCCACCACGCCCGCGAGTTCCTGCGCGCCGCCTCTGGCGACGCGAAAGCCGCTGATCACCTCGTCGAGGATCAGCACAGCCCCGCCCGCGTCCGCCTGCTCTCGAAGCAGCTCGAGGAACCCCTCCTGTGGCGGCACCAGACCCATGTTCGCCGGGATCGGCTCCGCGATGATCGCCGCCAGCTCGTGCCGGGCGACGGCCCCGGCGAGCGCGTCGGGGTCGTTCCACGGCACGACGACGGTCGCCGCAGCGGCACTCGCGAGGACGCCCGGGCTGGCCGGCAGCGCCTGCGTGGCCAGACCCGAGCCGGCCTCGGCTAGCAGCCCGTCGACATGTCCGTGGTAGGCCCCGGAGAACTTCAGGACGAGCTCGCGGCCCGTCGCCGCCCGGGCCAGCCGGATCGCCGTCATCGTCGCCTCGGTCCCCGAGGAGGTCATGCGCAGCATGTCCACGCCGGCGACCCGCCGGGTGACCTCGCTCGCCAGCTCCACCTCTCCCGGCGTGGGCGCTCCGAAGCTCGTCCCCCTGCTCGCCGCCTCGCACACCGCCTCTATCACCCGCGGATGGGCATGGCCATGGATCAGAGGCCCCCACGAGCAGACGTAGTCGATGAAGCGGTTGCCGTCCACGTCGATCAGCTCGGCGCCCTCCCCCCGCACGATGAAGAGCGGGTCACGCCCGATCGCCCGCATCGCCCGCACGGGGGAGTTGACCCCGCCGGGAATCGTTCCGAGCGCGCGCCGGTAGAACTCCTCTGAGCGCGTGTCGAGCAGCGACGCCGTCACGGATCCACGCTCAAGCGTGCCGGCGCTCCCAGTCCTTGAAGTCCTCTGTGAAGTAGAGGAGCCTGATCTTCTTGAACTCGGTCGAGGAGTAGAGGGTGGCCCGACCCCCCACCCCCGTCTCCTCGGCGATCGCGTCGAGGACGGCGTCGCACTCCTCCTTGGAGCGCCCGTGGGCCATCGTGAAGACGGAGTACGGCCAGTCGGAGTAGGTCGGGCGCTGGTAGCAGTGGGAGATCCCCCGAAAGGCGGCCATCCTGCAGCCGATCTGCAGGATCTCATCCTCGGGCACCTCCCACACGCCCATCCCGTTGGCGGAGAAGCCCGCGCGGCGATGGTAGAGGATCGCCGCCACCCGGCGCAATATCCCCCGCTCCTGCATGCCGGACAGGTGCTCGAGCAGCCGCTCCTGGGTGAGCCCCACGGCGGCGGCCGCCGCCGAGTAGGGCTCCGCCACCACCGGCATGTCGCCCTGGAGCGCGCGGATCACCGCGATGTCGAGCTCGTCGTAGGGCTGAGGCTGCAGCTCGACCGGCTCGCTCGCCTCGGCCGCGCTCGCGAGGGCCTCCGTATCGCCCTCCATCTCCAGGTCCATGCGGATCTTGAACAGCCGCAACGTCGGCAGCTGGCGCACCGACTCCGCGCCGGCCTCCCGCGCGAGGACCTCGAGGGTGCCCTGCAGGCCGAGCCTCGAGTCGGGCTCGGTGGCGATCGTGAACCACAGGTTGAACTCGTGGTTGCGGAGGTAGTTGTGGGAGACGCCCGGGTGCTCGTTGATGATCTGGGCCGCCCGATGGGGATGCTCGGGGTCGACCTTCGCGGCCACGAGCATCGAGGAGTAGCCGAGCGCGCGGGTGTCGAAGATCGGGGTCACCTGGCGGATGATTCGCTTCTCGAGCAGCCGCTGCACCCGCGACATCACCTCCGCCTCCTCCACGCCGCCCAGCTCGGCGACCCGCCGATAGGGCCGGGAGGCGATCGGGAAGCTGCCCTGCATCAGGTTCAGCAGCCGGCGGTCGACATCGTCGAGGGGGATCGCCGCGCCGTCCCTGCGGCTGCGGAC
This sequence comes from Solirubrobacteraceae bacterium, assembly GCA_035314405.1. Lineage (GTDB taxonomy): Bacteria > Actinomycetota > Thermoleophilia > Solirubrobacterales > Solirubrobacteraceae > Palsa-744. The sequence continues at coordinate 9,696 of DATFZP010000294.1, forward strand.
CTTGGCCACCGCTCCGTTGGGGACGGACGCGTCCGGGTCGTTCTTCAGGTCTGCTCTGCCAGCCATCCGGCTGCGTCCTTTGCGTGGTAGGAGACGATCGTGTCGGCGCCGGCGCGGCGCAGGGATGTGAGGATCTCGAGCACTGCCGAGCGCTCGTCGAGGTAGCCGGCGGCGGCGGCGGCCTTGACCATCGCATACTCGCCGCTGACGTTGTACGCCGCCACCGGCAGCCCGGTCGCCCGCTTGACGGAGCGGATCAGATCCCCGTAGGCGAGGGCCGGCTTGACCATCACCATGTCGGCGCCCTCCTGCATGTCCAGCAGGGCCTCCCGCACCGCCTCCCGGCCGTTGGCGGGGTCCATCTGGTAGCCGCGTCTGTCCCCGAACGACGGGGCCGAGCCGGCGGCGTCGCGGAACGGCCCATAGAAGGCCGACGCGAACTTGGCGGAGTAGGCGAGGATCGGGGTGTCGGCGAGCCCCTCGTCGTCGAGCTCCCGGCGGATCGCCAGCACCCGCCCGTCCATCATGTCCGACGGGGCCACGATGTCGGCGCCGGCACGCGCATGGCTCGCCGCGGCTCTCGCGAGCAGCTCGACGGTGGCGTCGTTCTCGACCGTCCCGTCGTCCCGCAGCACCCCGCAATGGCCATGGGTCGTGTACTCACAGAGACACACGTCGGTGACGACGAGCAGCTCCGGCACGGCCAGCTTGATCGCTCTGACGGCGAGCTGGACGACGCCGTCCTCATCCCACGCGCCCGAACCCTCCTCGTCCTTCTGGGCCGGGATCCCGAACAGCATCACCCCAGCGATGCCGAGACGGGCCGCCTCGCGCGCCTCCTCCACGGCGGCTGGGAGCGACAGGCGCTCCACGCCGGGCATCGTCGCGATCGGCTCGCGTCCAGCCACCGGGTCCGACGCCAGGCCCTCGGCCACGAACAGCGGCAACAGCAGCTGTCCGGCCCGCAGATCGGTCTCCCGAACGAGCCCCCGGAGTCCCGCGGTGGCCCGCAGACGGCGCATGCGCGTTTGTGGAAAGGCCATCGCCCCTCTCAGGTTAGAGCCTCCCCCCGGGCCGGTGCGCTCGCGGCGGCGAGTGGCGCGGACCGACCGCCCCCGCGTCCCCCCTCGGCCGGGCCCCGGAGCAGGCGGTCACTCGGCCCGCCGCAGGCCGAGCCGCGCGAAGGCGCCGAAGACGATCGTCAACCCCGCAAGGTGCACGAGCGAGCCGCCGAGCGCCGGCGAGGCCCCGTTGACCGCCGTGTCGAGCGCCTGCAGACAGGCCTTGAAGGGGAACAGGAACGACACCACCCCGATCGCGTCGTAGAACCCCGGGCCCACGGCGCCCGGGGGGACGAGGGCCAGGAACGCGAGCGGGAGGGACAGCAGGAACGCGAGCAGAGAGGCCGCCCTCACCTCCCTGGCGAGCGCACCGATCGCCACGCCGAGCGAGGCGAACGCGACCGCGCCGAAGGCGAGCGCGAGCACCCACAGCCCGAACCGGCTCCAGTCCACCGCGACGAAGGCGGCGACGCCCGCGAGCATCGCCAGGGCCACGACGAACGAGCACCCCGCCGCCAGCACCCCCTTCTCTGCGAGCAGCCCCCCCGGTGAGACGAGGCCGCGGATCAGACGGGCGAGCGTGTGCTCTTCGCGCTCGAGCGCAACCCCCCCGGCGGCGAGCAGCACGCACACGAACATCAGGGACACGCTCACTGCCACCACGACGGCGAACGTGTTCAGGGGCGTGCGGCGACCGTGGAGCAGAGTGCTGTTGACCTGGATCGGCTGCCCGACGGTGGCGAGGACGTTCTTGCTGAGGGCGAGGTTCTGGCTGGCGAAGCCGGCGAACGTCGCGATCTTTTCGAGTTCCTGGCGGTCGCGTCCGGCCGGCTGGCGGGCGATGATCGCGTGCAGTGTGGCGGGGATCCGGGTGAGCCCGATCACTTCCTGCGGTCCGCCGAGGATTGCGAGGTTGCGGCCCTGCAGGAGGGCGTCGATGGCCTCTGCGGCGGACCGCTGGATCTGTTCGGAGAAGGCGATGTTCGCCTGTGCGATCGCCGAGTTGATCGTCGACTGCACCAGCGACTGCTCGAGCGCGTCGCCGTTGTAGAGGACTTCCACGCTGCCCCGGGCGAGGCCCGTGGAGAGTCTCGAGACGATGTCGGGAGGGATCACCACGGCGGCGATCACCGCCCCCGACTTGACCTTTTCGATCGCCTCCGCGCGGGTGGCGACCGGCACCGCCTGGACCTGGCTGAAGAGCTCGTCGGCGTACGTGCTGACCCTGACCCGCTGACTTCCGAGCAGGACGGTCTGCCCCGGGGGGGTTTCGTCCACGACCGCCACCCGCAGACGGGACGGGCTGCGGGAGATCGCGAACCCGATCAGCAGGGCGATCACCACCGGGTAGATGACGAGCAGCGCCACGAGCAGCCGCGAGCGACCCAGGATCAGCAGGTCCTTGCGCAGCAGCCACCTCACGAGCCATCGACTCCCGACGGGGACCGATCGAGCAGGAACGCCACCAGCGCGCGCTCGAGGTCCCCACCGAGCTGCTCGCCTCCGGCCCGCAGGAGCTCATCCGGCGGCCCGTCGAACAGCAGCCGACCGTCCGCGAGCACGATCGCCCGGTGCCCATAGCGCTGCGCCTCACTGACGTTGTGGGTCGAGAAGATCACCGTCGTGCCACCTTCCGCCAACCCCACCACGAACCCCCACAGGCGCTCACGCTGGCCCGGGTCCAGCGAGGCCGAGGGCTCGTCCAGGGCGAGCACCGGGGGATCGCCCAGCAGCCCGAGCGCGACGTTGACCCGCTGGCGGTTGCCGCCCGAAAGGCGCCCCACCCGCTCGCTCGCCCGCCCGCGCAGGCCCGTCTGACCGAGCATCCTGTCAACCGCCCCCGCCGGATCGCCCACCCCCTCCAGGCGGGCGAACAGCTCGAGGTTCTCGGCGACGGTGAGCTTGGAGTACACCGCGGGCTGCTGCGGTGCCCAGCCGACCGCGTCGGCACCCGGCTCGACGCTCCCCGAGGTGGGTGCCTGGGCGCCGGCGATGATCGACAGCAGGGTCGTCTTTCCGGCTCCGTTGGGTCCGATCACCGCCACCAGCTCCCCGGCGTCTGCCTGGAAGCTGACATCCCGCAGCGCCTCGAGCTCCCCATAGCGCTTTACGAGGGAATCGACCCTGAGGACCGCGCTCACAGCAGGCCGCGCCGCGAACCACCATGCCACGACTCGAACGTGACGTGACGGTTCAGATACACGGCTGTCTCACGGAGGATCGCGAGGATCGGGAGGGCGATCAGGGCGCCCACGAACCCCTCCACCTGGAGGCCCAACAGCAGGGTGAAGATGACCAGCAGGGGGTTGATCCGCAGCGTGTGCCCGAAGATCTGGGGGGCGACCACGTGGCCCTCGAGCTGCTGGAGTCCCACGAACAACAGCCCCACCCACAGGGCGGAGATCGGATCGGTGAAGAGGGCCACGAGCACCGCCGGCAGCGCACCCACGATCGGACCGATGTAGGGGATGAGCTCCATCACCCCGTAGAAGACCCCGAACACGACGGCGAAGCGCTTCCCGTCCGGAAAGATCCCCAGCAATCCGAACACGTACAGCGCCAGGGTCGCCGTCGCCCCCATGATCACGCTGAACAGCAGCTGGCCGCCCACGTAGCGGGAGACCGCGTTCTGGACGAGCGTCGGGTAGTCGTCGGCGGGGGTCCCGTCCCCCGGCGGCATGTGCCGCCTGACGAGCCTGCCGATCCGCTGGCCGTAGAGCAGCATGTACACGGACAGGACGAACACCAGCAGCACGTCGAAGCCAGCCTCCACGACTTCGGTCAGCAGCCCCCCTCCGAAGGAGACGATCGAGCTCGAGCCCTTCACGATCTTGTCGCCGAGGGTCTGCAGGGCGGTCTCACCCTGGGCGATGAAGTGCACGTGCAGTCCGTCGCGGTTGAGCGAGCTCTGCAGTTCCGCCAACGTCTTGTTGGCCTGCTTGACGAGGTGGGGCACGTCGCGGGCGAACGAGGCGACCTGGTTGGAGATAGGGTTGGCGAGCAGCACGCCTATCACCGTCAGCGTCAGGAAGAATGCCAGGTACACGGTCAGAACCGCCGGTCCCCGGGGTAGTCCTCGGCGCTGGATGAACGACACGGCCGGATTGAGGATCAGCGCGATGACCGTCGCCACGATGAAGATCACGAGCACTTTCCCCGCGGCTTTCGCCACCGCCCACAGCGCCAGGATGCTGATCGGCAGAAGCACGAGCTGGACCCAGCGGGGAACGACCACCGGGGGCGGTGCGTGCTCGGGAGCCTCGAAGAGCTCGCCCTCGCTCTCCGGCGCTGCCTCGGGGGCTTTCTCGGAGACGCCGCTCATTGACCTCCCGCCATCTCCAGAGTATGGCTGAGCGCGAGGCGGCCGCGGGCCGGGCGCCCACGGTCGTGGAGGGCTCCACGGGGCGGTCCCCAGCCGGCGGGGCCAACGCGGTCAGGATCGTGTTCGTGGGGGACGTGGTCGGCGGCATCGGCCGCCAGACCCTGATCGACTGCCTGCCCGTCCTGCGTGAGCGCTACGCACCGACGTTCGTCGTGGTCAACGGGGAGAACGCCGCCGGAGGCCTCGGGATCACCCCGAAGAACGCCGAGCAGATGTTCGCCGCCGGCGTCGACGCGATCACCCTCGGCAACCACGCCTACCATCGCCGCGAGATCTATCCCTACCTGGAAAGCCACGACTCGATCCTGAGGCCTGCCAACTTCCTGCGCGGCCAGCCGGGACGCGGCACGTGTGTGGTCGAGCGCGACGGGGTTCGCCTGGGAGTCGTCAACCTCAGCGGAAACCTCTACCTGCGCGCCGGCCGTTCGGCCTTCACCGAGATCGAGGCCGCCCTCGGCGAGCTCGGCACGGTCGACCAGGTGCTCGTCGACATGCACGCCGAGGCGACCTCGGAGAAGGTCGCGATGGGCTGGCATCTCGACGGGCGCGTCACCGCCGTCGTCGGCACCCACACCCACGTGCCGACCGCCGACGCCCGTGTCCTGCCCGGCGGAACCGCATACATCACGGACGTCGGGATGACCGGGGCCCGCGGGGGGGTGATAGGGGTCAAGCGCGAGCAGGCGGTCGAGGCCCTGCTCACGCAGATGCCGATCCGCTTCGAGACCTCCGAGGAGGATCCCTGGCTGATGGGGGTGCTGATCAGCTGCTCAGAGCGGCTGCGGGCCGACTCGATCGAGCAGATTCTGATGCCCCGCCCGTCACCCGCGCCGGTGGGTCGCTGAAGCGGCCGAGGATGGCCAGCAGCACCGCCGGCAGGAACCAGGGGATGTACAGGTAGAACCAGTGTTCGATGCCCAGCTGCGAGGCGATCAGCACCGCCGCGCACGCGGCCGCGAGGCCCACGAGGTCGGCTCGGCGGGGTATCACCGCGAGCAGCAGGGCGAGGGCCACGGCCGCGACCTCCACGGCCACCTTGACCGCACCCAGCCCGCCGTACAGACCCCAAACCGAGAACGGCGAGCCGCGGTTGGCCTGGTAGACGAGCGTGCGCTCGTAGATCGTGTGCAGGGAGTCGTGGGCAATGGCCGGGATCATCACGAGCGCCACGGTGGCCAGGAAGGCCGCGACAAACAGTGCCAGCGCGCCGGCGCGCCGGACGGGGGCGAGTTCGCGCAGGCCATGGGTGGCAAGGACCGGAGCGACGGCCAGCGGAGCGAACTTGGTCAGGCCCGCGAGCGCGCTCAGCGCCCCGCGGGCGGCGAGGGCGCCCTTGGAGCGGTAGCTCGCCGCGAGGATCGCCGCGAGCACGAGGACCCCCACGAGCGTGTCGTTGGAGTCGCTCTCGAGGGCGAACAGGGTGAACGGGTAGGACACCCACGCGTAGGCGAGCGCCACCCCGAGCGTGGGGCCCCGCATGCGCCGCCCCACCAGGAACAGCAGGGCGACGGCGAGCAGGTCGAAGGCCACCGCAGCCCCGTGGGCCGCCGGCAGGTCGTCCCACGTCCCGCTCCAGCCG
>DATFZP010000295.1:0-2626 GCA_035314405.1 Solirubrobacteraceae bacterium
TGCCCAGGGACTTGCTCATCTTCTCTCCTTCCATCAGCAGGAAGCCGTGGACGAAGACGTGCTCGGGCAGCTCGATGCCGGCGGCCATCAGCAGCGCCGGCCAGTAGACGGCGTGGAAGCGCAGGATGTCCTTCGCGATCACGTGCCAACTCGCCGGCCAGAAGCGCTCGAGCAGCTCGCCCGACCCCGGCCCGTCGGCAGCGTTCGCAGCTCCCGACGGCGCGGGGGCGTAGGACAGAGCCGAGTAGTAGTTCAGGAGCGCGTCGAACCACACGTAGAAGACGTGCTCGTGATCCCACGGCACGGGCACCCCCCAGGTGAGTTTGTGCCGCGTGAGGGGTACGTCGCGCAGCCCCGATCGGATGAACGAGAGCGCCTCGTTGTAGCGCCCGCGGGGCGCCACGAAGTCCTCACGCTCGGCATACAGCCGCTCCAGCGGCTGCTGGAAGGCGGACAGCCTGAAGAAGTAGTTGTCCTCGCGCTCCCGCGTCAGCACGATGTGGTGGATCGGGCAGCGATTCCCCTCGTCGATCTCGCTGTCCGCCTTGAAGTCCGCGCACCGGGGGCAGTACCACCCCTCATAGGTGCCCTCGTAGACATACCCGTTGTCCCTCACCCGGGAGAGCACCTCCTGGACGCACGCTTCGTGCTGGGGGTCGGTCGTGCGGATGAAGAAGTCGTTGGTCGCCCCGAGCTGCGGCGGCAGCGCGCGAAAGCGAGCGGCGTTCCTGTCCGCCAGCTCCTGCGGCTCGATCTCGAGCGCGTGGGCCGCGTCGGCGACCGGCTCTCCGTGCTCGTCTGTGCCGGTCAGGAAGAACACCTCCTCCCCCCTCTGGCGATGGTGGCGGGCCATCACGTCGGCCGCGATCGTCGTGTAGGCGTGCCCGAGATGGGGGGCCGCGTTGACGTAGTAGATGGGCGTCGTGACGTAGAAGGGCATGCGCGCCCCAGGCTACTGGCGAGCCGCCCCCCTGTCAGCGATCGGCGGTCAGCGCACGGTAGAGCTCGTTCGCGCCGACCCCCGTCAGCCCGGCGACGGCGGCGGCCGCCGGGCGCGCCTTGGCGCCCGCCCCGATCAGCTGACGAAGCGCGGCGAGGGCGTGCTCCCGGGAGGCCGTCCCCGGGGGGGCCGCTGCGCAGACGAGCACTATCTCCCCCCGGGGAGGGTGCTCGCGATAGTGCTCGGCCAGCTCGGCTGCGCTCCCGCGGCGAACCTCCTCGTGCAGCTTCGTGAGCTCGCGGCAGACCGCCACCCGGCGGTCGGGATCGCCCTCGGCGAGCAGCTCGAGCGTACCGGCGAGCCGTCGGGGAGACTCGTAGGCGATGAGCGTCTCGGGCGCATCCGACAGCAGGCGCTGCAGCTCGCCCCGTGTGCGTGGCAGAAAGCCCACGAACCGCCAGCGCTCGGCCGGGAGCCCTGACAGCACCAGGGCGGTCACCGCGGCGCTCGGCCCGGGTAGCACCTCGACGGGGAGCTCCTCCTCCAGGCACTCCCGCACGAGCTCGAATCCGGGGTCTGACACCAGGGGGGTCCCGGCGTCGCACACGAGCGCCACCACCTCTCCCCCGGCGATCCGGGCGGCGAGCTCTTTGGCACGCGTTCGTTCGTTGTGCTCGTGGAGGCTCGTGAGCCGGGCGGAGATCCCGTGGCGCTCGAGCAGGATCCTCGTGTGGCGGGTGTCCTCACATGCGACCACGTCCGCATCCGACAGCGCGGCGATCACCCTCAGCGTCACGTCGTCGAGGTTCCCGATCGGCGTCGGGCACACGACCAACCGCCCGACTGGCGCCCTCGGGGTAGTCATATCGCAAATATAGGCTCCAGCCGATGTCCCCCGACCAGGAAGATCCTCCCCGGTACACGCGCTATCGCGCCCGCCGCCCCCTGTTCACCCGCCGCGAGCAGGATCTGCTCACGCCCGGCGGGCACGGCCTCGGCGCCGGCGTCGCGAGCGAGCCGCGCCCGGGCGGGGCCGGGTCGGGAGGGGGCCTGCGCCGTTGGGCGAGCGTCAAACGGATGGCCCTTGTCCTGCTGGGCGTGATCCTCGCCTGGCTCGCCGTGTCCCTCGTCCTGTTCCTGATCAGCTCCCATTTCGAACGCGTCTCGCCGCCGGCCGACGTCGCAGGCGTGCTCGACCCCTCCGGCTTCCCCCTGACCTCGGTCAACAACATCCTCGTGATCGGCTCCGACAGGCGCCAGCACAACAGCAAGGAACCGGGCGCCGAAACGACAGGTCCGGGACGCTCGGACACGATCATGCTGATCCGCACCGGCGCCGGGCACGCGGCAAGGCTCTCGATTCCCCGGGACACGATCGTGGAAATCCCCGGCCACGGCCTGCAGAAGATCAACGCGGCCCATGCCTTCGGCGGCCCCGCCGAGTCGATCTCAGTGATAAAGAGCTGGCTGGGCATCCCCATCAACCACCTGGTGGAAGTGAACTTCGAAAACTTCCCGCAGCTGATCGACGCGATGGGCGGGATCGATTACACCGGGGGGTGCGTCTTCTCGCGCCTTGACGGCGGCTTCATCCGGGGCGGCTACACGTTGCGGCTGAGCGCGGGCAAACACCACCTCAACGGCAAGCAGGCCCTGGCGCTGGCACGGACGCGGGAGAACCTGTGC
>DATFZP010000296.1:0-14556 GCA_035314405.1 Solirubrobacteraceae bacterium
CTCGCGATCGACCGGGCCAAGTCGCTGTTCGGGGCCGAGCACGCCAACGTCCAGCCCCACTCCGGCTCGCAGGCCAACGCCGCCGTCTACCACGCGCTGCTGAGCCCGGGGGAGACGATCATGGGGCTCTCGCTCGCCCACGGCGGACACCTCAGCCACGGCATGAGGATCAACGTCTCCGGCCGCCTCTACGACATCGCCCCGTACGAGGTCGACCGCGAGAGCAGCCTGATCGACATGGACGAGGTCGCCCGCATCGCCGGCGAGCGCCGGCCGAGGATGCTGCTCGCCGGCTGGTCGGCCTACCCCCGTCAGCTCGACTTCGCCCGCTTCCGTGAGATCGCCGACGAGACGGGTGCCCTGCTGGTGGTCGACATGGCCCACTTCGCGGGGCTGGTGGCGGCCGGCCTTCACCCGAATCCCTTCGACTACGGCGCCGATGTCGTTACCACGACGACCCACAAGACCCTCGGTGGGCCCCGGGCCGGGATCATCCTCTGCCGGGAGGAGTACGCCAAGAAGATCGACTCGGCGGTGTTCCCCGGTCAGCAGGGGGGTCCCCTCGAGCACGTGATCGCGGCGAAGGCGGTGGCCCTGAAGATCGCCGCCAGCGAGCTGTTCGCCGAGCGCCAGCGGCGCACCATCGATGGCGCCCGGGCGCTCGCGGAGGAGCTCCTGAAGGCCGGCCACGGGGTCAACGTGCTGACCGGCGGCACCGACGTCCACCTGGTCCTCGTCGACCTCCGCGAGGCGGTGCCGGAGCTGACCGGAAAACAGGCCGAGGACCGCCTGCACGAGATCCAGATAACCGTCAACCGCAACGCCGTCCCCTTCGACCCGCGCCCGCCGATGGAGGCGTCCGGCCTGCGCATCGGCACCCCGGCGCTAGCAACCCGCGGACTCCAGCACGAGGATTTCGTGGAGGTCGGGCGGATCATCGCGATCGCCCTGACGCCCGCCTACGGGGCGCGGGCGGGCGAGCTCTCCGAGCGGGTGGCGGCGATCGTCGAGCGCTACCCGATCTACGAGGGGCTCGCAGCCGCGACCATGGCCTGACGGCGGCGGCGCTGCCGACCTCCTGGCCTGCGATGCTGTGGGCAGTCGATGGCGCATCCGAACGAGCTCGACGCGCTTTACGCCTTTCTAATTGCCGCGGCCGTGACCGCGCTGCTTACGCCGGTCACGATGCGCCTGGCCCGGCGCGTGGGCGCGATGGACGAGCCGCGCGAGCGGGGTCTGTCGGAGCGCCCGACCCCGCTGCTGGGCGGCCTCGCGATCTTCGCGGGCACGCTCGTGGCCGGCTTGATCTGGCTGCCCGCGGGCTACGGCCCGGGCGCCCCCCAGCTGTGGCACGGGGTGTTCCTCGGCGCGGCCGTGATCACGCTGGTGGGAGCGATCGACGACCGCTTCGACCTGCACCCCGCCCTGAAGCTCCTCGGGCAGGTGCTCGCGGCGGTGATCGTCGTGCACTACGGCGTGGCCGTCAAGGCGATCACCCTGCCGTTCATCGGCCAGCTCGCGTTTCCCAACGCGGGCGTGGCGGACGGCGGCCCGGTGCTCACGGTGATCGGTCTGGTGGCGATGATGAACGTCGTCAACTTCTCCGACGGCGTCGACGGCCTCGCGGCGGGGGTGTGCGTGATCATCGCCGCGACGATGGCGGTGATCGCCTTCGATCTGGACCGCCAGCAGCCGGGGGTGCTCGCGGCCCTCACCGCAGGGGCGGCGCTCGGCTTCCTGTTCTACAACTTCCCCCCCGCCTCGAGCTTCATGGGCGACTGCGGGGCCAACCTGCTGGGGCTGCTGATGGGGGTGATCGCGGTCGAGGCGGCGGTGAAGACCGCGGCGGTGGTGTCGTTCGTGCTGCCGCTGATCCTGCTCGCGGTGCCCTTCCTCGACACCACCTTCGTGGTGCTCAAGCGGTTGAAGTACCGCCAGCCGATCTACCGCGCCGATCGCGAGCACTTCCACCACCGGATGGCGCGCATCGGCTTCAGCACCCGCCGCACGATCGCCTACCTGTACGCCTGGACCCTGATGCTGGCGGCCTTCGCCCTGGCCCTGCGATTCGTCCCCTACAGCGATCACAAAGGCCACCTCAACACCGCCTGGGTGCTCGTCGTGGTCGCCCTCGGCCTGCTCGTCGTGGCCGCGAGCGTGTATCTCGTGTACGTGCTCGAGATCCTGAAGTTCAGGCGACTCGACGCCGTCCGCCTGCGACGGCTGCGTCCGGCGGCCTCACCAGCCGAGATCGAGCTGGGTGTGGTGAAGGATTTCGAAACCGGAGAGTTCGAGACGGTGTCGGGCTCCGGGGACCGGGAAGGGAAGGGAGTGGTGGACGAAGTGCCTGGCGGGGTTGAGCAGGGGGTCGGCGAGGGACAGATGGATGAGCACGGCATAGGCGCAGAAGACAAGCGTGGCGCCGCGCAGGCGCCGATCGCCGCTGACGGCCGCTAGGGGCAGCAGCCAGATCGCATACCAGGGCACCAGCCAGGCGGTCGAAAGCAGCAGCGCCAGCGTGCTCCAGCCGGCGGCGACCCGCCAGTCCGCTCCCCGGGCCGTCCGCCACAGGGCGTAGAGGAGGACGAGGACGAACGCCGCCAGGAACAGGTGGCGCCACCAGATGGGCGTCCCGCTGAGTCCCACCAGGCGGGCCGTCTCGGCGGGGATGCTGTAGGTCGACACGAGCTGCTGCTGCTCCCCGACGCCGGTCAGGAAGCCGAAGGCGTGCACGCCGAAGCCGACGAGCCCCACGAGGGCCACGGCCAGCAGGCTCAGGCCGGCGCTCGCGGCCACGGCCACGCGCTCCCGCGCGCGGGCGGGGGCGAACACGAGGAAGGGCAGCACCAGCCCGGCCGTGACCTTCACCCCCACGCCGACCACCATTGTGGCCGCCGCCGCCCGGAAGCGCGGGCTGGCCCCGGCGGTGAGCGCCAGGGCGATCGCGAGCACGAGCAGGATCAGCGTGTCGTTGTGCGCTCCCCCGACGCCGAGGGCCAGCAGCACCGGGTTCAGGCCCACGAACGCCGCCGCCCACCCGGCGGACTGGCCCATCCGCCGCGCGGTGCGGGCGATCACGGCGATCGCGGCCAGGCTCGAGGCCACCGCCACCCCCTTGAACACCCACAGGCCCGCCGCCAGCCCCATCGGCGCGGTCGCGTAGCTGGCGAGGGTGAACAGGGGTCCGTAGGGGGAGTGCAGGAACGGCCACCCGACGAACCGGAAGGATGGGTCGGTCGGCACTTCCGATGGGAAGTGGGTGTAGGGGTCCAGGCCGTGGAGGGCGCCCATCCGGGCGAACGCCAGATAACCGAAGACGTCCTGTGAGATCAGAGGCGGCCCCAGCAGAAGGATCAGCTGGGCGAGCACGATCGTCGCCCCCAGCGCCCACCCCGACAGCGCCCGGACCCCCACGAGGACGAGCACGTAGCTGGCGCAGAGGATCAGCATGAGCGTCTGGAAGCGGTTGTCGCTGAGGCTCAGGTGAAGTCCCGCCAGGGGCCCGGCCAGCCAGCCGGGCCAACCGCCCTGGCGGGCGGGGACGAACGGTGTCGGCGCGCCGGCTGCGCCGGCTGCGAGCATGAACAGAGACACGAGGGTCCCGATCAGCCCCAGCGAGGCGAGGGCCCGGAGCAGTCCGGCGGGCGCCCGCTCGCGGTGTGCGCCGGCCCTGTCGCCGGCGATCAGGGTGCTCGGCATCGGTGTTGCCGTCTCCACGGACTCCATTGTTACCTGTGCCGCACCGCAGGCGTCCAGCGAGCCCGCTAGCCTTCCTCGTGCAGATTCGCCCACCGGGGGGCCCCGGCCGGGGGCGCCCATCTGCGCGGGGCGTCCGAGCCGGGCGCGCCTTGCCCAATGCGACCTCGCAACAGCCAACGCAAATCGCGCGAGAGGACCGAGCGATCGGAGGATGACGCGCGCCGCATCCTGATCCTCTCCGCCGAGGTCGGGGAGGGTCACGCCGCGGCGGCCCGCGCGCTGGCCCAGCAGGTGGAGGATTCGCCCCGTCACGCGGAGGTCGTCGTGATCGACGGGCTCGCCGCGATGGGACCGCTGCTCCGGCCCGTGGTGGAGGACGGCTATCGCGTCCAGCTCCGGTTCTTCCCGTGGACCTACACCGTGATCTACTGGCTGCTCGAGCACGTGATGCCGATCCGTGCGGTCGCCCGCCGGCTGCTGTGCGCGCTCGGCTCCCGCCCGCTGGCGAGGGCGATCGAGCAGCACCGCCCCGACGTCGTCGTGTCCACCTACCCCGCGGTGACCGTCGTGCTCGCACGGCTGCGCCGGCGGGGAGCGGTGCGGTGTCCCACGGTGGCCACGATCACCGATCTGACGGGCCTCTTCTTCTGGGCTCAACCCGGGATCGACATGCACCTCGTGATGTACGGCGAGTCGATGCCGTCGGTCGAGCGGATCGCCGGGCAGGGCAGCGTCCAGCTCGTGCGCCCCCTGATCTCGGCCGAGTTCCTGCAGCCCCGCTCGCCCACGGATGCCCGTCGCGAGCTCGGCCTGCCCGAGGACGGCCGCATGGTCGTCGTCTCCGGGGGCGGCTGGGGGGTGGGGGACATCGCGGGAGCGGTCAGCGAGTTCATCCAGGTGCAGGAGGTGACGAGCATCGTCTGCCTGGCCGGACGCAACGAGCCGCTCGCGGAGAAGCTCAGCGCGACGTTCGTCGGAGAGCCCCGTGTGCGCGTCTACGGGTTCACCGACAAGATGCCCGAGCTCCTCGCGGCGGCCGACGTGCTCGTCCACTCCACGGGAGGGGTGACGTGCCTGGAGGCCCGCGCCGCGGGCACACCGGTGGTCTCCTACGGACTGCCGGTCGGCCACGCGCGGCTGAACACCCGGGCGATGGCGGAGCTCGACCTGGTACGCCTCGCCAACGACACCGACGAGCTGCGAGAGCACGTCCAGGCGACGTTCGAAGGCAACGTCGCGGGCAGCGACGCGCAGGAGTACGGCCCCGGCCCGGCGAGCGACCCCGCGGCGGTGGACGTCGTGCTCGGAGCGCCACGGCGAGTTCGCCCGGTGCCCGTCTGGCGCATGCGCCTGGCGGCGTTCGCCACCCAGGCGGTGCTCCTGCTGGCGATCGGCTCGTGGATCATGTCCACCGACGAGGTGATGGCGCTGGCCGCGAAGGTGCTGCACGTGCACAGCCTGTCCCACGTCCGCACCCACCAGCGCGCGGTCGCGGTGATCGTCCGTGCGCCCGCCCCGGCGATCGGCGCGCTCGCCTCCGGGCTGGCAGCCGAGGGCATCCACCCGTCATTCGCCGACGACGCCGGCGTCCCCTCCGCCTGGCAGGTCAGGCAGCTGCGCTCGCTCGGCGATGAGATGCTCCCCGAAGTGCCGGGATCGGTGCTGTTCCACTGGGTGAGGACCCGCGGGATGCTCCGCTCGCAGGCCCGGGCGCTCGGGCTCGGCCACAGCTTCTACTATCTCGAACCCCCCGGCGGGCTCTCGGTCGGTCAGCTCGTCCTAGCCCGTACGACTGGCGCGACCCCGATCAAAGGGGCCCTGCGGCTGCGGGCCAGCGATGCCCTGCCTCAGCGCCCGATGCGAGCCGGCGACGTGATCGTCGTGGAGGCCTCCGGCTCGCCTGCATCGGCGCTCGGGCTCGAGCGGATCGTCGCCCGGCTCGCCTCCGAGGGGCTCTCCTCGGAGTCGCTCCGCTCGCTCACCGCCTGACCCTCCATCAGGCCGAGCAGCAGCGGCGAGCGCGCGAGCATCGCCGCTCCCGTGATGACCACCGCCAGCGACAGCACCAGGGGCACCCCGCCGAGCGGAGTCGCTCCCGGGTTCTCGCCCAGGAGCACCAGCGCCAGCACAACCGGCACGACGGTCTGGGTCACGAACACGACCGGCGCGACCTGGATCGCCGGGCGCCACTGCAGGGCGCTCATCTCGCTGAGGACGCCCACCCCCGAGGCGGCCGCCGTCGAGAGCGCCCACGCGGCCGCCGCGATCCAGTGCCGACCGGCGATGTCGTCGGAGGCGAGCTTCGTGGCGACGCCGCTCCAGCCGAACGCCAGCCCGGCCCCGATCATCGTCATCGACGGAAGCGACCGGCCGAGGGCCTGCAGCGCGTACGGCAGCAGGCTGGCGACCCCGAGGCCGACGAGCACGAGGGTGATCGTGAGCGTGTTACCGGTGTGGCTCGTGCTCCGCGGCGGGGCCGAGAGGGCGAGCCCCACGACCCCGAGGACGATCGCGATCACGCACAGGTGCTCATAGCGTCCGGCGCGCTCCCCGAGCAGCCGCTCCGAGACGACGAGCAGGACGAGCAGGCCGGCGGCGAGCGCCGGCTGCACGACGACCAGGGGGGCCAGCAGCAGGGCGATGACCTGCAGCGGCCAGCCGAGGATCGACAGCCCCGTGCCCAGCAGCCAGCGGGATCGTCTCGCCAGGCCGCCCAGGAGCGCGAGACGCAGGTGCTCCTCGTGGGGCGCCTCCCTGGCGTCCATCGCCTGCAGCGCGATCCCTAGGCTGTACAGCGTCGAGGCGCCGACCGCCGCCACGATTCCCAACACGAGATCGAGATTCTCCATGTCTGCCCACGATCATCGCATCCCAACCCCCCCGATCGGCGGCGCGATTCTGGGTGTTGCGATCGCGGGCTATGAGTTTCCCGGCCTCGCGGGCGCCGTGCCGTGTCTCAGGGGGCCTCTCGGAGTGGAGGACCACGCCGCCGGCGGGCGCGGCTACGCGCTCACCTTCGACGACGGTCCCCACCCCCAGGGCACACCCGCGGTCCTCGAGATCCTCCGTCGCGAGCGCGTCCGAGCCACCTTCTTCCTGGTCGGAGAGCAGGTCCAGCGCAACCCCGGCCTGGCCCGGGAGATCATCGACGCCGGACACCAGGTGGCCCTGCACTGCCACCGCCATCGCAACCTCCTGCGTCTGACCCCGTGGCAGGTGCGCGACGACCTCTCCCTGGCGCAGGAGACGATCGAAGCGAGCACCGGCACCTCGCCGCTGCTGTACCGGCCCCCGTATGGAGTGCTCAACCTGGCCGCCCTCGCGCTCGCACGTTCCAAGGGGTGGCGGACGCTCCTGTGGAGCCAGTGGGGCAGGGACTGGGAGGCCCGAGCCACACCCGCCTCGATCGCCGCCCGCGTCTGCGACGGGATCGCCGACGGCGCCGTGCTGCTGCTGCACGACTCCGACGACTACTCCGCTCCCGGGTCCTGGCGGCGCACCGCGGCGGCGCTGCCTCGGGTCCTCGACACCCTCGCCGGGCTGGGCCTGAGCCCGAGCGATCCCTAGCTGTACCGCTCCAACCCTCCACCGAGGGCGCGTGCGCCCGCCCAGCGGACCGATGGCCCACCGAGCCCCAGCGGTCTGCGCCCCTGGATAACATCGATTGCTTGTCCACCGCCGTCTCGATCGAGCAGAGCGCCGCCTCGACGTCCACC
The DNA here is from genome assembly GCA_035314405.1 of Solirubrobacteraceae bacterium. Lineage (GTDB taxonomy): Bacteria > Actinomycetota > Thermoleophilia > Solirubrobacterales > Solirubrobacteraceae > Palsa-744. Next base: position 7,416 of record DATFZP010000296.1, read on the forward strand.
GTTCCCGCCCCGGAGGCGGCTGTCGTTGCGGGCACCCACTCACACGCCCGCACGCGGTGGTGGGTGGAGGTGCTGGCGATCGTGTGGCTGTGCTGGATCTACGACGCGATCACCAACCTCGCTCCGCTGCGCCTGCACCTCGCCCTTGCCCACGCCCAGGCGGTGCTCTCGCTGGAGAGCACCCTGCACATCGACCCCGAGCACTCGCTCGACCGCTGGCTGGCGGGCCATCACACGCTCGGCCTGCTGGTCTCCGACTACTACGACAACGCCCACTTCATCGTCACGCTGTCGCTGCTCGGCTGGCTGTGGTGGCGCAGGGCCGACCTCTACCGGCCGCTGCGCAACACGCTGGTGCTCGTCAACCTGCTCGCCTTCATCGTCTTCTGGCGCTACCCGGTGGCCCCGCCGCGGATGCTGTCGGGCTTCACCGACGTCGTCGCCTCGACCCACGCGATCGGCTCCTGGCACACCGGCGCTCTCGCCTCCCACGCCAACGAGCTCGCCGCCATGCCCTCCCTGCACATCGCCTGGGCGGTCTGGTGCACCGTGGCCGTGTGGCAGCTCACCACCCGCCGGTGGCTGCGGGCGCTGGCCGTCGTGTACCCCTTCGTGACCGCACTGGCGGTGCTCGCCACGGGCAACCACTTCGTGCTCGACATGGCGGGCGGGCTGCTGGTGCTGGCCGCGGCGGTGTTGATCGTGGAGGGGGCCGGACGCCTGTGGGCGCGCCGCCGAGAACCCCCCTCGGCCGAGTATCGACGGGCTCTGCCGAAATTCGCCCGCCGTCCGTACCGCATGTCACAAACTTGTTACGAAGTCCAAGACCGGGTAGACTAGCGCCGCCGCCGGAAACTGTTGAGGGACACTTCGACGGCTCCGCCGCAGACAGCGTGCGGAACATCTCCTCTGTAGGGTGGCGAGCCACGCACATGCCAGCACAACGAGCCAGAGACCGTGACGCCTGCGCCCGATTCGCGCGGCTGGAGAGCATCCCCGCGCGCGGTTCGCGCACCCTTCGAGCGAGGATGAGCCCACGGGCGCGCGGATGTCGGGCCCACGATCGGGTCCGGTTGCCGTCGCAGCCCCGGCGAGCGGACGGGTAAGGCCTTCACGTCCTCCCCAGTGCACCAGACGACCACCAGCCGGCCCGTGTCCGGCCCTCCCCCGATCGCGGCTTCGAGCACTCCCCAGGGGCCACCCGACGGAGGCTCCCCCGCCGGAGCCGAGAGGCGCTCGATCGTCCTGGTGCGCTATCTCGACGTCGCGCTCGTCCTGCTCGCTGCGATCCCCGCGCTGGCGCTCGGCGCGCCGGCCCTCGGCTACGCGATCGGGGCCGGGGCGTGGGTGGCGCAGCGCATCATCGCCCACGCGGACAGGCGCTGGATCAGCAACTCGGCCGAGCCCCGCACGCAGCTGGGCCTGAACCTGTTCGAGGCGTTCGGACGGATCTGGCTGCTGGCGGCCGCGATAGTGGTGGCGGGGGTGGTCGGTGGACGGGCCGACGGCCTGACCGCGGCGCTCGTGATCTTCGCCGCCTACTCGGTGGCGTTCGCGGTCAAGGTGATCACCGGACCGCCCCAGCGGAGGCGGGCCCGATGAGCGCGTGGCGCAAGATGAGTCGGGGGAAGAAGATCGGCTGGAGCATCGCGCTCGTGTACCTCGTCGGCCTGATCGGATTCGCCGTGGCGTTCGGCGTCAAGGGGCACAAAAACGAAAGCTTCAAAGTGATCGACGCCTTCCACCTGGAAACCTGGTTTCACATCTTCGGACCGCTCGACTTCAACAAGGGGGTCCTGTACCTGCTGCTCGCGACAGTGATCACGCTCGGGATCATGGTGTGGGTCGCCAGGCACATGCGCAAGCGCCCCGGCCGCGCGCAGGTGGCGGTCGAAATGGGCTACAACCTGATGTCGCAGGTCACGAACGAGAACATGGACGAGAAGCTGAGGAGGAGATGGTTCCCGTTCGTGTTCACGCTGTTCATCTTCATCCTCGTCTCCAACCTGATCGGCTACATCCCCCTGCCGGTCGACTCGGAGAACACGTTCAAGCTGTTCGGCCTGAGCATCCCGTCGTTTCAGATCTACGCCGCCGTGACGAACGTCGCCGTCCCCCTGGTGCTCACCCTGTGCGTGTTCTTCGCGTACAACTTCGAAGGTGTCCGTGCCCATGGAGGCGTCGTCAGGTACGTAAAGAGCCTGATACCGGCCGGCGTCGGCGGCCCGATGCTGATCCTGATCTTCCCGCTCGAGCTGCTCTCCAACTTCGTCCTGCGCCCGCTCTCGCTCACGATCCGGCTCTGGGCCAACCTGCTCGCCGGGCATCTGCTGATCGACTTCATGGCCGGCAACCTCGCCGTGCTCCTGGGGCTGCAGCTCCTGGGCTGGTTCACCCTGCCGCTCGGCGTCATCATCTACCTGTTCGAGGCCGTCCTGATCGCCGGCCTGCAGGCCTTCATCTTCGCCATCCTGACCGCGATCTACCTCGGCGGCGCCACCGCCGCAAGCCACTAAGAGCACCCGACAAGGAGACCGATGCTGACCCACCTCTTACCTTTCATGTCCCTCCATCTAGTCACTCCGGTGCTAGCGGCGGCTGAAGCTTCCAAGGAAGTCGGCGCGAACGCCGGTAAAGCGATCGCGCTCGGTGTCGGAGCGGGCGGCGGGGCCGCGGGCGCCGGTGCCGGCATCGGCATGCTGTTCGGGAAGGTGATCGAGTCGGTCACCCGCCAGCCCGAGATGCGCGACGAGATCACCTCGATCCAGTGGCTCGGCTTCGCCCTCACCGAGGCGACCTTCTTCTACGGCCTGGTGGGCGGCTTCATCGCCTTCTTCCTGTAAGCCGATGTCGCCCCTCGCCGTCATCTCCGAGAAGCTTCCGATCGCGAGCGACTCGTGGCTGATCACGCCCAACGTGGGCCTGATGATCTGGACGCTGCTCGTCTTCGGGATCTCGCTGTACATCCTGATCAAGGCCGTGTTCCCCCGCATCCGCGACGCGCTCGACGAACGCCGGCGGGACATCGACGAGTCGATCGACGCCGCCGAACGCACTCGGGCGCAGGCCGACGAGATCCTCGCCGAGTACCGCGAGCGCCTGAAGGAGGCCAGGGCCCAGTCGGATGAGATCGTCCAGCGAGCGCGCCAGACGGCCGACTCCCACGAGCACGAGGCCCGCGACAAGGGACAGGAGATCATCGCCGAGGCGACCAGGCGCGCCGAGCGCGACATCGACGCCGCCACCAAGCGGGCCCTCGACGACATCCGCCAGGAGGTCGCCGACCTCACGATCATGGCCACCGAGAAGGTCACCCGCAAGACGCTCAACGACGCCGACCAGCGCCGTCTGGTCGAGGAGGCCCTGAGCGAACTGGACTTCTCCAGCCTGTCCTCCGGTGCCCGGAGCAACTGATGGAGGAGCTCGCCCAGGTCTACGGCCGCTCGCTGTTCCAGGTCGCCCTCGAGCAGGGCCGCCTCGACGAGCTGCGCGAGCAGCTCGGCCAGTTCGCCGACGCCCTGGACGAGCACCGCGAGCTGGCTGTGTTCTTCTTCTCCCCGTACTTCTCAAGCGAGGAGAAGCGCCGGGCCCTCGGGACGCTGCTCGACGGGGCCGACGAGATCCTCCTCAACTTCCTCTCCCTGCTCATCGAAAACCATCGCATGCCGGTCATCTTCCGCATCCGCCAGGAGTACGAGCGGCTGTGGGAGGAGGAGAACAGGACCCTCCCGGTGGAGATCACCAGCGCGATCGCACTTGACGAGGCCACCACCGAGAGCCTGGGCAGGACGATCGGCGAGCGAGCCGGGCGCAACGTCACCCTCGCGGCCCGCGTGGACCCGGACATCCTCGGCGGCATCATCATCAGGGTCGGGAACTCGATCCTCGACGCCTCTATTCGCAACCGACTGGAGCAGCTGCGCAGGCACGTTGCCCAAGGAGCCTCTTAGGAAACGACATGCAGATCAATCCCGACGAGATCACAAGCATTCTGAAGAGCCGCATCGAGGGACTCGACAGCGGCACGGCCGAGCTGACCGAGGTGGGAACCGTGCTGTCGGTCGCCGACGGCATCGCCCGGCTCCACGGCCTGGAGAACTGCATGTCCTTCGAGATGCTCGAGCTCCCCCACGGCGTCACCGGGCTCGCGCTCAACCTCGAGTCCGACAACGTCGGCGCGGTGCTGTTCGGCGAGTGGGAGCGCGTGTCGGAGGGGGACACCGTCAGACGGACCGGCGCGCTGCTCGAGATCCCCGTCGGCGAGCAGATGCTCGGGCGCATCGTCGACCCGCTCGGCCGCCCGCTCGACGGCAAGGGGGCGCTCGCCATCGAGCAGACCCGCCCGGCGGAGTTCAAGGCGCCCGGCGTCGTCCAGCGCCAGCCCGTCAAGCAGCCGATGCAGACCGGCCTAAAGGCGATCGACGCGATGATCCCGATCGGCCGCGGCCAGCGCGAGCTGATCATCGGCGACCGCCAGACCGGAAAGACCGCGATCGCGATCGACACGATCATCAACAACAAGGACACAGGGGTGGTGTCCGTGTACGTGGCGATCGGCCAGCGCATGTCCACGGTCGTGGCCCTCGCCCAGACGCTCGAGGAATACGGCGCACTCGACAACACGATCATCGTCGCCGCACCGGCCGACGAGGCGGCGCCGATCAAGTTCATGGCCCCCTACGCCGGCTGCGCGATGGGCGAGCACTTCCTCTACGCCGGCGGCCACGCACTGTGCGTCTACGACGACCTCACCAAGCACGCCTACGCCTACCGCCAGATGTCGCTGCTGCTGCGCCGGCCCCCCGGCCGGGAGGCCTACCCCGGCGACGTCTTCTATCTGCACTCCCGCCTGCTCGAGCGGGCGGTCAAGCTCAACGACGAGCTCGGCGGCGGCTCGCTGACCGCCCTGCCGATCATCGAGACCCAGGCGGGGGACGTCTCGGCCTACATCCCCACGAACGTGATCTCGATCACCGACGGGCAGATCTTCCTCGAGTCCAAGCTGTTCAACTCGGGGGTTCGTCCGGCGATCAACGTCGGTATCTCCGTCTCCCGCGTCGGCGGAAACGCCCAGATCGCGCCGATGAAGAAGGTCGCCGGAAGGATCAAGCTCGAGCTCTCCCAGTACCGCGACCTGGAGGCCTTCGCCCAGTTCGGGTCGGACCTTGATGTCGACACGCAGCGCACGCTCGCCCGCGGCGAACGGCTCGTGGCGACGCTCAACCAGCACGAGCGGGCGCCGCTTGCGGTGGAGGATCAGACCGTCCAGATCTTCGCCGCCACCAACGGCTACCTCGACCGGCTGTTCGTGGAGCGGGTGCCGGACTTCCTGCTCGGCATCACCGAACGCCTGCACTCCCAGCACCCTGATCTGCGTGTGAAGATCAACGGCGGGGACTGGTCGGATGAGATCCAGGAGCAGGTGCGCCAGACCCTCGACGGGTTTGCCGCGGACTTCGGCTACGACCTCGACGAGGAGGGCCAGCCCCTCGACGAGGACCGGCCAATCGAGGATTCCCCCAAGCAGCAGGAGCCCGCCCGGGAGGAGGAGGCGCAGGTGGCCTAGTGCCGCCCGCCGACCACAGCCATGGCCTCCCAGCGCGACGTCAAGAACAAGATCGCCTCGGTGAAGAACATCCAGAAGATCACCCGGGCGATGGAGATGGTCGCCGCCGCCCGCCTGCGCAGGGCCGAGCAGCGGATCTCTGCCCTGCGCCCGTACGCCGAGGCGATCGGTCGCATGACCCGCCAGGCGGCCGACGCGGCGGGCGCGGAGGCCTCCAGGCTGCCGCTGCTGCGGGAGCACGACTCCCAGAGCAACGTGGGGCTGCTGCTGGTGACAGGCGACCGCGGCCTCGCCGGCGGCTTCAACTCCCAGATCATCCGCGCGGGCGTGCGCTTCTCCGCCGAGATGGGCGAGGAAGGGCTGGCCAGCAGCTGGTATGCGACCGGCCGCCGGGGCGTCTCCTCGCTGGCGTTCCGGGGGAACGAGCTCAGCGGCAGCTACACCGGCTTCTCCGATCGGCCCGCCTACTCCGACGCACGGACGATCGCCGACGATCTGATCGCAGCCTACGTCGACGGCCGGGTCGACCGCGTGGAGATGATCTTCAACTCCTACGTCTCGCCGCTGACCCAGCACGTCACCTTTCAGCGGCTGCTCCCGCTCTCCCAGCAGGCGCTCGACACCGAGGATGCCTCCGTGGTGGGACCGAGGACGCCGGTGGACTACGAGCCCGATCCCGAGAAGATCCTCAGGCGGCTGGTCCCCGACTACATCGAGATCTCCATCTACCGCGCTCTCGTGGAGTCCGCCGCGGGCTTCTTCGGGGCCCAGATGACCGCGATGCGCAGCGCTTCGGAGAACGCCGGCGAAATCATCACCGACTACACACTTCAGATGAACCGTGCCCGCCAGGCCGAGATCACCCAGGAGATCATGGAGGTCGTCGCCGGCGCAGAGGGGCTCAGCTAGGCAGCCCCCGAGCCGACCCCGCCCCGTCACCCGACGAGCTCAACGACAGAGGAGAACTGAAAGACAATGGATGCCATCGCCGCCACCGAGCCGAACGGCTCGCCCGAGCCCGGGAACGATGCCCCGTCGCGCCCGGCGCGGGCCAACATCGGGCACATCGAGGAGATCCAGGGCGTCGTGATCGAGGCCGTCTTCCCCGACCGCCTGCCCGAGATCAACCACGCGATCACCGTCGCCAGGCCCGCAGCGGCCGCCGACGAGGAGCAGGAGGGGGTCAGCTCCTCGGCGGGAGCGGGAGTGCTCGTGTGCGAGGTCCAGCAGCACCTCGGAGACGACCGCGTGCGAGCGGTGGCGATGGACACCACCGACGGGCTGTCCCGCGGCGCCGAGGTGATCGACACCGGTGGGCCGATCACCGTGCCGGTGGGAGAGGTCACGCTGGGACGGATGTTCAACCTGCTGGGCGAAACGATCGACCTCGGCGCCGAGCTGCCCGAGGGCGTGGAGCGCCGCGGCATCCACCAGGAGGCTCCCCGCGCCGAGGACCTCACGCCAAGCACCGAGATGTTCGAGACGGGCATCAAGGTGATCGACCTGCTCGCCCCCTACGCCAAGGGCGGCAAGACCGGGCTGTTCGGCGGAGCGGGGGTCGGCAAGACGGTGCTG
>DATFZP010000297.1:0-4025 GCA_035314405.1 Solirubrobacteraceae bacterium
CGCGGGCGGAAGCGCTTGATCGTCGGCCCCTCGTCGGCGTAGGCCTCACGGACGATCAGATCGTCCTCGAGCAACTCGTGGTTGCTCTCGGCGTTAGCCACCGCGGACTCGAGCAGCTTGCTCCAGTCTCGGGCCACCTCACGAGGGGTGAAGGCGAGGATAGCGCGTGCCTCCTGCACCGTCTTGCCCCGCAGCTGCCCGCAGACCATCCGGGCCTTGCGGGCGGAGGTCCTCACGTGCCTGGCCCGCGCCCTCACGACGCGCCTTCGCGGCGCCGGCGCGACGGCTCCTCCGCCGCGGCGAAGTTTCCCGGCTGGTTTCTCGGGCTCCTTGGCGGCTGGCTCCTTGGCGGCGGTCGGCTGCTCGGCGGCTCGCTCCTTGGCGGCGGTCGGCTGCCCGGCGGCGGCCTTCCCAGAGGCGCCGCCTTTCCTGGAGATCCGTTTTCTCGCGGGTTTCCCGGCGGCCTTCGCCTCCTGCCCGCCCGCCTCCGCCGCGACCGCGGCGCTCTCCTGCACCGCCGGCTCGGGCTCGCCCGCGGGCGTCCGGTCGGGTGCGGGCTCGGAGGAAGGCTTCTCCGCGGCGGCCGGCTTCTCGGCGCCGCCCTTCCCGCCGGGAGCTTTCCGCCTGGCTTTCTCCTTCGCCGGCCTCTCGGCGCCCGCGTCCACGTCCTGGCCCTCCGGGCCGGTCGTCTCCTCCTCGGCGGTCATTCTCTCAGCGCACCTTCCCTGAGCCGGCGTGGCCCCTGAACACCCGGGTGGGGGCGAACTCGCCGAGCTTGTGGCCGACCATCGACTCGCTGACGTAGACGGGGACGTGCCGCTTGCCGTCGTGGACGGCGATCGTGTGGCCGACCATCTCGGGGAAGATCGTCGAGGCCCGCGACCACGTCCTCAGCATTTTTTTGTTGTTGGCGGCGTTCAACGCCTCGATCCGGGACATCAGGCGCTCTTCCACCCACGGACCCTTCTTGCTCGAACGACTCATCTGCCCCTGCCCTTCCCGCGGCGTCTGCCCCGAACGATGTAGCGGCTGGAGGTCTTGTTGCGCTTGCGAGTGCGGTAGCCGAGGGTGGGCACTCCCCATGGGGTGACGGGGTGGCGGCCGGCGGTGGTGGAGCCCTCGCCGCCCCCGTGGGGGTGGTCGACGGGGTTCATGGCCACTCCCCTGGTCTGGGGGCGCACGCCCATGTGGCGCTTGCGTCCGGCCTTGCCGACCTTCACGTTCTGGTGCTCGGCGTTCCCGATCACGCCCACCGTCGCCCGGCACTCTGCCCGCACCATCCGCATCTCCCCCGAGGGCAGGCGCAGGGTGGCCATCTCGCCGTCCTTGGCCATCAGCTGGGCCGAGGCGCCGGCGGAGCGGGCCATCTGGCCGCCGCGGCCGGGCAGCAGCTCGATGTTGTGCACGACGGTGCCGACCGGCATCCTCGCGAGCTCCATGCAGTTGCCGACCGCGATGTCGGCCCCGTCCCCGGAGGCCACCGTCATCCCCACCGTCAGCCGCTGGGGGGCGAGGATGTAGCGCTTCTCCCCGTCGGCGTAGTGCAGGAGGGCGATGTACGCGGAGCGGTTGGGGTCGTACTCGATCGCGGCGACCCTGGCCGGCACCCCGTCCTTGCGCCGCTTGAAGTCCACCCGGCGATAGGCCCGCTTGGCGCCGCCGCCACGATGGCGTGAGGTCTTGCGGCCGTGGGCGTTACGCCCGCCGCTCTTCTTGAGCCCTTCCACGAGGCTCTTCTCGGGCTTTGACTTCGTGATCTCGGCGTAGTCGGGATAGGAGACGAAGCGTCTCCCCGGACTCGTCGGCTTGGGCTTGCGGATCGGCATCTGCTCAGCTCCCCGCTTCGAGGTCCTGGAGGGCCTGGAAGATCGGGATTTCCTCGCCCGCCCGTACCTGCACGATCGCCTTCTTCCAGATGCGGGTGCGGCCGCGGATCAGCCCCCGCCGCTTCGGTTTGGACTTCACGCTCAGGGTCCTCACGTCGACGACGTGGACGTCGAAGAGCTCCTCCACGGCCTGGCGGATCTGGGTCTTGTGGGCGTCGGCGTGCACGCGGAAGGTGTAGCGGTTGGCCGCCGCGAGGACGTAGCTCTTCTCCGAGACGACCGGTCGGATGATCACCTGCGTGGGCTCCATCAGTCCTCCCGCCCCCCACCACGGCCGCTGCCCGCCGCGCGTGCCGTCATGGCGGCGAGGGCGGGCTCGGAGACGACGAGCGACGCAGCCCCGAGGAGCTCGGTGACACCGACGTCCTCGGGGGTCAGCACGACCACGCGGGCGAGGTTGCGGAACGACAGGGCGGCAAAGGTCTCCTCGGCCGTGACGACCACGAGGGTGGGGAGCGTCTGCCCCCAGTCCTCGAGCAGGTCGAGCGCCTGGCTGGTCTTCGGGACCTCGAAGGCGCTCGTGTCGAGGATCGCCACCGATCCCCTCTCGGCATGCAGGGAGAGGGCGCTGCGGAGCGCCGCCCGGCGCTCCTTGCGGTTGACCTTGAACGTGTAGGAGCGGGGATGGGGGCCGAACGCGGTGCCCCCTCCTGTCCATATCGGAGAGCGGTTCGAGCCGGCCCGGGCCCGACCGGTGCCCTTCTGGCGCCACGGCTTGGCGCCGCCGCCGGAGACCATCCCGCGGGTCTTGGTCGCCGCCGTGCCCCGCCGGCGGGCGGCCTGCTCGGCGCGGACGCTCTCGTGTACGAGCGTGCGGCTGAAGCGGGCGCCGAACGCGGCGTCGTCGAGCTTCACCTTCCTGGCTTTGGCCGCCGAGGAGGAGCCGGACGGGGAGGAGCCCAGCACGGGTGCCTCACGCATCGCTGCGCACCTCCACGATCCCGCCGGGAGGGCCGGGGACCGAGCCGCGGACCAGCAGGAGGTTCTCCTCCTTGTTCACGCGGACGATCTCGAGGCCCTTCTGGGTGACCCTCGTGTTGCCCATCTGCCCCGGGCCGCGGATGCCCTTGAGCACCCGCGCGGGGGTGGCCGAGGCACCGATCGACCCCGGGGCCCGCACGTTGTGGGAGCCGTGGGACTTGGGGCCGCTGCTGAAGTTGTGGCGCTTGATGGTTCCCTGAAAGCCCTTCCCCTTGGAGGTTCCGGCGATCTTCACCCGGGACCCCTCGGCGAAGGACTCCACGGTCACCGACTCCCCCACGTGCAGCTCCCCGGCCTCCCCCCGGAACTCGGCGAGGGTTCGCATCGGCGGGGCGTCAGCCTTCTTGAGGTGGCCGAGCTCCGGCTTTGAGAGATGCTTCTCCTTGGTCAGCCCGAAGGCGAGCTGGACCGCGTCATAGCCGTCCCGCTCTGGGGTCCGGATGGCGGTCACCGGGCACGGGCCTGCCTCGAGCACCGTCACCCTCGCCACGCTCCCGTCGTCCAGGAACACCTGCGTCATACCGAGCTTCTTGGCGAGGATGGCGGGCATGACGTGATCTCGTGGCTCTGGAGGGGACGGGGACGGTGGAGGCTCAGGTGGCCAGACGGATCTCGATGTCGACGCCCGCCGGGAGGTGGTCCAGGCGCTGGAGCGAGTCGACCGTCTTGGGGGTCGGCTGATGGATGTCGATCAGCCGCTTGTGGGTGCGGATCTCGAAGTGCTCACGCGAGTCCTTGTCCTTGAACGGGGATCGGATCACGCAGTAGACGTTCTTCTCCGTCGGCAGGGGCACCGGACCGGACACGCTCGCGCCGGTGCGGGTCGCCGTCTCGACGATCTCCTTCGCCGCTGACTCGATGGCGGAGGTGTCGTAGGCCTTGAGCCTGATGCGGATCTTGTTCTGGTTGGCGGCTGCCATGGGGTCTCTTCGCGTGTGACGTTGTCCTGTGTGGTGTGTGGTCGGGCCCTGCTCGCTGCTCGCTGCGCCGCTGGCCCGCGGAGGAGTGCTCCCATGGGCGCCCCGGAGGGTGGGGCAGGAGCGGGGCCGGCGGACTCCCCTGCGGGAATCCGCCCCCTCACCCCCGACGCCCTGCGGCGGGGACTTCTTAGTCGTATCGGACTGCCAATGTGCGCGCGGCCTCCAACATTCCGGATGG
>DATFZP010000298.1:0-6921 GCA_035314405.1 Solirubrobacteraceae bacterium
GCGTCGGCGACCTGGAGGTGGCCGACGATGAGGAGTGCATCGATAGGGTGAAGCAGTACCTCTCGTTCATGCCCCAGAGCTGCGAGCAGCCGCCCCCCCGGCGCGAGACGAAGGACCCGATCGACCGCGCCGAGGAGGCCCTGCTCGACGTGCTCCCCGAGTCCAACCGCAAGCCCTACGACATGTACGAGGTGATCTCCCGGATCGTCGACGACGGCGAGTACCTCGACATCAAGGGTCAGTGGGCGAAGACGATCATCACCTGCTTCGCCCGCTTCGGGGGCCGCCCGGCGGGGATCGTGGCCAACCAGCCCAAGCAGCTCGGCGGGATCCTCGACAACGACTCGGCGGACAAGGCCGCCCGTTTCGTGAACCTCTGCAACGCGTTCGCGATCCCGCTCGTGTTCCTGATGGACGTTCCGGGGTTCATGGTGGGCACGAAGGTGGAGGCCGGGGGGATCATCCGCCACGGGGCGAAGATGCTCTACGCGGTGGCCAACGCGACGGTGCCGAAGATCACCGTGATCACCCGCAAGGCCTACGGGGCGGGCTACTTCGTGATGAACGGAAGGGCGTACGAGCCGGACCTGATAGTGGCGTGGCCGAGCGCCGAGATCAGCGTGATGGGGGCCGAGGGGGCGGTTGAGATCGTGATGCGCAAACAGGTCGAGGAAGCGGAGGACCCGGAGGCCAAGAAGGCCGAGCTGATCGAGGCCTACCGCAAGATCATCGACGTCTACATCGCAGCCGGCAACGACATGATCGACGACGTGATCGATCCCCGGGAGACGCGGGAGACGATCTGCCGCGGCCTGGAGATGTCGGCGGGGAAGCGCATCGAGAGACCCCACAGGCGCCAGGGGGTGGTGCCGGTATGACCGTGGGCCCGTATGGCTGCGCCCCGCGGTGTCCTCGGTCGCTCGGTGCAGAGCACAAGTCGCTCCCCGCGTCCTCGGTGTGCTCGCCCCACGAGCTCACGGAGAGGGGTAGGCGACGTGTCGGTTGAGGATCCGGTGATCATCACCTGCTCGATCTCGGGGGCGATCGCCAACCGGGAGCAGTGCCCGGCGATCCCCTACACCCCCGCGGAGTACGCGGCGGAGGCCCGCAGGATCGTCGACGAGGGTGGCGTGCACATCCACATCCACGCCCGCAAACCGGACGGCACGCCGAGCTATGAGATCGAGGACTTCCGGGCGATCACCGAGGCGATCAGGGCCGAGGTGGGGGACGCGGCGATCATCAACTACTCGACCGGCACGATCGGGGTGCCGCTGGCCAAGCGGATCGACTACCTGCGGGCGTGCCGTCCCGAGGTCGCGGCGCTGAACATGGGCTCGATGAACTACGCCAAGTACTCTCGCTCGCGCAAGCAGTTCGTGTTCAACATGGTCTTCGAGAACCCGTTCTCGGAGATCATCGAGCTGCTCGAGGCGATGAACGAGCTCGGCATCAAACCCGAGCACGAGTGCTTCGACGTCGGCCACGTGGGCAGCCTCGAGCCGTTGATCGACATGGGGGTGCTGAAGACGCCGCTGCACGTCGACTGCGTGATGGGGGTCGTCGGGGGGATCCCCGCGAGCGCCCGCAACCTCGCGGCGATGGTCGAGAACATCCCCGAGGGCTCCCACTGGGGGGTGATCGGGATCTCCCGCGATCAGTGGATGCTGGTGGCCGCCGCGCTCACGCTCGGCGGCTCGATCAGGGTCGGCCTCGAGGACAACCTGTACCTGCCGAGCGGTGAGATGGCGACCTCCAACGGCGAGCTGATCGCCAAGGCCAGAGAGATGACCGAGGACATCGGCCGCCGCCCGGCGAGCGTGGGGGAGGCGCGGGCGATGCTGGGGATCTCCACGTGAGAGCGCCGCTGCAGGGGATCCGGGTGCTCGACCTCTCCCGGCTGTTGCCGGGAGGGTTCTGCTCGCTGCTGCTCGGCGACTTCGGGGCGGACGTGCTGAAGGTCGAGGACACCGGCATGGGGGACTACATCCGCTGGTCTGCCCCCTTCTACGAAGGCGCCCACCCGACGGCCGCCTCGGCGATGTTCCTCTCCCTGAACCGCAACAAGCGCTCGATCCGGCTCGACCTCAAGAGCGAGGGGGGACGGGAGGCGCTGCTGCGCCTCGTGCGGGAATACGACGTCGTGCTCGAGTCCTTCCGACCGGGGGTGCTGGACCGCCTCGGGGTCGGCTACGAGCGGATGCGGGAGGTGAACCCGGGGATCGTCTACTGCGCGATCAGCGGATACGGCCAGGACGGTCCCAAACGGGGGGCCTCCGGGCACGACATGAACTACCTCGGGCTCGTGGGCCTGCTCGGGCTGACGGGCTCCCACGGCGGCGCGCCCGTGCAGGCGGCCGGGCAGATAGCCGATCTCGGGGGCGGCGCCCTGATGGCCGCGTTCGGGATCCTCGCGGCGCTGCGGGAGCGCGACGGCGCCCCCGACGGCGACGGGGCCCGGGGGGGGTCCGGGGAGGGGCAGTTCGTGGACGTCTCGATGACGGACGGCTCCCTGTCGTGGCTGGCGATGGTCGCGGCCGTGTACTTCGCCGACGGGATGGTCCCCCGGCGCGGCGATCTGCCCCTCGCCGGCGCGGTCATCTGCTACCGCCCGTATGAGTGCGCCGATGGCTGGGTGACCCTGGGGGCGCTGGAGCCGAAGTTCTGGCAGGCGTGGTGCCGGGGGGTCGGCCGCGAAGAGCTGATCCCCGCGCAGTTCGAACGCCCCGGCTCGTCCGCCCACGAGCGCGTCCGCGAGATCTTCAAGGGGCGCACCCGCGAGCAGTGGGAGGCGTTCGCCCGCGAGCACGACTGCTGTCTGGAGCCGGTGCTCGAGCTCGACGAGGCGCTGTCCTCCGAGCTCGTCCGCGAGCGGGAGATGGTCGTCGAGATCGACCAGCCCGGCGCAGAGCGTCGGGTCCGCCTGCTCGGCCTGCCGGTGAAGCTCTCCCGCACCCCGGGCCAGCCCGGACGCCTTCCCGGCCCCTCGCTGGGCGAGCACACCGAGGAGGTGCTGCTGGCGGCCGGCTACTCGCAGGAGGAGGTCGCCGAGCTGCTGCGGACGGGGGCGGCGGCCGGGCCGGCGGAGGCCCGCCAGGGCGCCAACCTGGCGTGAGCGGCGTGGCCGGCGTGGCGCAGGGCAGCCCCGAGACGGGCCCCCCGCCGAGCGGCGGGCGCCAGGGCGAGCGCGCGGCCTCGGGTGGGCCGGTGGGAGGGCTCCTGAAGATGAGCGAGCTCGCCGAGCGCTCCGGGGTGAGCCCGGGGACGATCAGGTACTACCTACGGGAGGGACTGCTCGGCGGCGGGGGGGACATCGTCAGGACGAGCCGCAACATGGCCTACTACCCCCCCGAGTACGTGGAGCGGATCGAGCTGATCAAGCGCCTGCAGGAGGAGCGGTTCATGCCCCTGCGGGTGATCAAGGGGGCGCTCGAGGCCGACCCGGAGAGGGTGCGGGCCCTGATCGAGCTCGAGGACCGCATCCTCGAGCGCGCCGTGGCCAGCGCCGAGGATCACAGCCGCGTCTCCAGACGGGCCGTGGGGGAGCGCTACGGGGTGCCCCGCAACGTGCTCGAGCGGCTCGCGGAGATCGGCGTGCTGACGCCCAGCCAGCGGGGCTACGACAGCGACGACGTGAAGATCATCGAGGCGATCGCGAGCTTCCGCGCGGGCGGCTACGACGAGGCGCTCGGGTTCACCGTGTATGACACCCTGCGCTACCGCACGGCGCTCGAGCCCCTCGTCGAGGAGGAGGTCAACGCGCTGCTCGACCGCCTCGCCGGAGAGGTGGATGTCGAGCGGGCGATGGAGATCGTCGCCGCCGGGGCCGAGCCGCTGAGGGAGCTGATCGGGGCGATGCACTCCAAGCTGCTGCTGGCCGCCCTGCGCCGCCAGCGGGCGCGGGAGCCCGACGATCAGCCGGGCAGGCGGACAGGCTCGAAGGACAGCCCCTCGGCGAGCGTGTCGTAGTGGCGGTCCGGATGCAGGACGCCGCCTACCAGCGCGCTCGGTGGTGCTCGACCACGCCATATCCCCGAGCGAGCTCGATCCCGCCGGGGAGCGCCCCGGAGAAGGTCCCGAACGGCGCCCGGTAGTCGCTCTCGATCAGCAGCAGGTTCTCGTGGCGGGCGCGTTCGGCCTCGGCCGCGAACAGCAGCTGCGAGCCGTCCTGCCCGCGGATCGCGCTCAGATCGCCTGCGAAGCTCACGGGGGGCACCTCGTGGGGCTCGCCGGCCACCCAGATCGCACGCTCGCTGCCGCTGTCCGGGTCGTTGACCCCGCTCACGAGGTTCCACGCGACAGGGCCCCCGTCGGCGCCCTCGCCGACCCCGGCGCTCCAATGCCACTCGGTTTCGCGGGCGTGGTGGCCGGCGGTGTCGTCGATCACGGCCAGCGCCTCGATCGGCCGGCTCGGCCCATCGTCGACGCTGAGGCTTCCGTGGGCGGCCACGCCGGCCTGCTTGCACGTCCACACCTCGGCCCTTCCGTGCGGGCACAGCGCCTGGATCCCCGGGCGCTCCTCGAGCACCAGCTCGAGCGCCACCCCGCGATCGCGGATGCGCAGGCGCCCCGGCTCGCTGCCGGCCGGGCCGGATGAGCCGCGGAGGAGCTCGACCTCGCCGCGGCGGGGCAGCAGGCGGGTGCGCTCGCGCATGCTCTGCAGGCGCCGATCGTGGAGCGCCCAGAAGGACTGCCTCGCCGGCCCCACCTGGACGATCGCCGCGCACGCCATCAGCTCATCGCAGAAGACGCCCACGTAGCGCCAGCGCTTCAGCGGCCTGGTGCCCCGCAGCAGCCGGGTCTGGGCGCGAGGCGGGCCGCCCCGGACGACGGTCGGGTCGGCGGCGGGCGTTATGCTTGGCACTGTTGACTGACCAGTCAATCTAGGGCTCCGAGCGCCCGGGGGACCCGGGGACGGTATCGGCGAGGAAGATGATGCGCTCTTGAAGGTTGCCGCGATTCAGCTCAGCTCCACCGCCGACCGGGCCGCGAACATGGCGGTCGCCGATCGCCTCACCCGCGCCGCGGCAGCCGACGGGGCGAGCCTTATCGTACTCCCCGAGAAGTGGACGGCGATGGGGGCGGAGGCCGACCTGAGGGCGGCGGCCGAGCCGCTCGACGGTCCGTCCGTGGAGTGGGCCTGCGCGCTCGCCGGCGAGCTGGGCGTGGACCTCGTCGCGGGCTCGATCCTGGAGGTGCTGCCCGGGAGGGAGAAGCTCGCCAACACCTCCGTCCACGTCGATCCCGAGGGACGGGTGCGAGCCGTCTACAGGAAGATCCACATGTTCGACGTCGACATCGCGGGACGCAGCTACCGCGAGTCCGAGCTCGAGGAGCCGGGCAGCGAGATCGTCCTCTCGGAGACCCGGGACGGAGTCCAGCTGGGGATGTCGATCTGCTACGACCTGCGCTTCCCCGAGCTGTTCCGCATCCTCGCCGTCAAGGGTGCTCGGGTGGTCGTGATGCCGGCGGCTTTCACGCTGCAGACGACCGGTGATCACTGGGAGACGCTCGTGCGCGCCCGGGCGATCGAGAACCAGGTGTTCATGGTGGCCGCCAACCAGGTGGGGGCCCACCCCGCCGGCCAGCACTCGGGGGGGCGCTCGATGATCGTCGACCCCTGGGGGGTGGTGCTCGCCGAGGCGCCCGGGTCGGGCGAGCAGCCGGGCGGGTCGGAGGGCTACGTC
This sequence comes from Solirubrobacteraceae bacterium, assembly GCA_035314405.1. GTDB lineage: Bacteria > Actinomycetota > Thermoleophilia > Solirubrobacterales > Solirubrobacteraceae > Palsa-744. Next base: position 5,688 of record DATFZP010000298.1, read on the forward strand.
ACCGCCGAGCTCGACCTCGAGCGCCAGCAGGAGATCCGCTGCAACCTGCCGTCGCTGGCCAACCGCCGCCCCTCGGCCTACGCCTGGCCCGAGGAGGTGCGCGCATGAACGCCTCGCGCTCTCCCGTCGGCCGGGCCAAGGCCTCTCAGGACAAGCGCCGTCTGATCCTCGACGCGGCGGTGCGGGTGTTCGCCCGCCAGGGCTTTCACGCCTGCCGGGTCTCGGACATCGCCGACGAGGCGGGGGTCGCCTACGGCCTCGTCTACCACTACTTCGCCTCCAAGGACGAGGTGCTCGACACGCTCTTCCTCGAGCGTTGGAACGTGATGCTCGACGTCATCCGGGATGTCGACCGCGAGCAGATCCCCGTCCGGGAGAAGCTGCGGGCGATCGCCTCGTTCATCGTCGACAGCTACCACCACGACCCCGACCTGATGAAGGTGATCATCGTCGAGGTGACACGCGCGGCGAACTCGTTCGGGAACACCCACATCGCCACCATCCGGGAGGCCTACGACCTGATCGGGGGGATGATCGCCAAGGCCCAGGCCGAGGGAGTGTTCAGGGAGGAGATCGACGCGCGCTTCGCGGCGATGGCCTTCTACGGAGCGATCGAGCAGCTGCTGACTGGGTGGATCTTCGACCTGCTGCCGCACGACGAGGAGTACTTCGAGCGGGCCAAGTGGCTCGTCGTGGAGACGGTCTGCGGGGGCCTTCAGGCGGGCGCCGTGGCCAGGCCGAGCGGGGGCTGAGCGGCCAGCGGGGGCGCCTGCGGCCGGTGGGCCCTGGTGCGGTCGCGGTGACGTCGACGCCCGGGGGGAATAGACTCCGCGCCATGGACAACGATGTGGTCAAGAGGTTGATGTGGTCGGGCATGCTCGCGGCGGCTGGTGTGCTGGCGAGGATCGCCGCCGACCGTGTGGCGGGCGTGATCTGGAGGCGGGTGTTCGACGAGGAGCCGCCGGAGTGAGCGAGCCCCACCCGCCGCCGGTCGGCGAGCGCAAGGATCCACCGCAGAACATCGCCACGACGGTCGTCGAAATCTCCGAGCGGGCGTCGCTGCTGGTTCGCGAGGAGATCGAGCTCGCCAAGGCCGAGATGGTGGAGAAGGCGACGAAGATCGCCAAGGGCGCGGTCGTGGGGGTGGCCGCGGGGATCTTCTTCGCGACGGCCCTGATCTTCGTGCTCGTGGGCTTCGCCTGGCTGCTCTACTACTACCTCCCGGGCAACGACT
>DATFZP010000299.1:0-5427 GCA_035314405.1 Solirubrobacteraceae bacterium
CCCTCTCGGGCGAGCATCGGGCTCTGATCGGGGCCGCCGAGACGGGCCCCGGGGGCGAGCTCCGGGTCAGCATCGACGAGCGACCAGACGAGGTCCCCACCGACAAAAGGACACGGGAGCTCGAGCGTGAGTACCGCGCCACCGTCGAGGAGATCCTCGAGCTGCGCGGCGACGACGGGCGCATCTCCGCGTTCCTGCGGGCGATCGTGGAGCCCGGCTCGCTGGCGGACTCCGCCGGCTACTCACCGACTCTCAGCTACGAGCAGAAGGTCGAGCTGCTCCGCACGCTCGACGTCACCGAGCGCCTCGAGCTGGCGGTGGCCCTCCAGCGTGAGAGCCTCGCCGAGCTGCAGGTGCGCAAGCGCATCCGCGAGGACGTCCAGGAGGGCGCCGAGAAGCAGCAGCGGGACTACTTCCTGCGCAAGCAGATGGACTCGATCCGCAAGGAGCTCGGCGAGGACGACGCCTCGGTGGCCGACGAGTACCGGGCCAAGATCGAGGAGGCAGAGATGCCCGACCCGGTCTCCGAGCAGGCGCTCAAGGAGCTCGGCCGGCTCGAGCGGATGGGAGAGCAGACGGGCGAGTCGAGCATGATCCGCACCTACCTGGACTGGCTGATCGCGGTGCCGTGGGGCAAGCGCTCCGAGGAGCACCTCGACCCGGTGGCCGCCCGGGCGGTGCTGGACGCCGACCACGCCGGCCTGGAGGACGTGAAGGACCGGGTCACCGAGTACCTCGCCGTGCGCAAGCTGCGTCAGGAGCGGGGCATCGAGGCCGACCCCAAGTCGGGAGCGATCCTCACGTTGATCGGACCCCCGGGCACGGGGAAGACCTCCATCGGGGAGTCGATCGCCCGCGCCACGGGACGGGAGTTCGTGCGCATGTCCCTCGGCGGAGTCCGCGACGAGGCGGAGATCCGCGGGCACAGGCGCACCTACATCGGCGCGCTCCCCGGCCGCCTCGTGAGGGCGCTGAGGGACGCGGGAACGATGAACCCGGTGATCCTGCTGGACGAGGTCGACAAGGTCGGGGCGGACTGGCGAGGCGACCCCTCGGCGGCACTGCTCGAGGTGCTCGACCCCGCCCAGAACCACTCCTTCCGCGACCACTACCTCGACGTCGAGCTCGACCTCAGCCAGGTGATGTTCCTGGCCACGGCGAACGTCGCCGACACGATCCCCGGGCCGCTGCTGGACCGCATGGAGGTGATCCGCTTCGACGGCTACACCTCCGAGGAGAAGCTCGCAATCGCCAAGGGCTACCTGTGGCCGCGCCAGCGCGACCGCAACGGCCTGCGCGAGGACGAGGTCGAGATCTCCGACGACGTCCTGCGGACGATCATCGCCGAGTACACCCGTGAGGCGGGCGTCAGGAACCTGGAGCGCACGCTCGGGACCGTCCTGCGCAAGACCGCAACCCGGATCGCCTCGGGCCTGCCCGACTCCGAGCCGCAGCCGGCAACCGCGGAGGAGTCCTCGGCCGACGGCGGCGAGCGGGCCAAGCCCGCTCGGGCCGCTGAGGAGAAGCCCGTCAAGAAGGGCAAGGCGGCGAAGGCCACCAAGTCCAAGCCGGCGGTCAAGCTGCCCGTGAAGATCGACATCGAGGCCGTACGCGACGCGCTGGGAAGGCAGAAGTTCTTCCAGGAGTCCGCCGCACGCACCGCGATCCCGGGTGTGGCCACGGGCCTGGCGGTCACCGGGACCGGTGGAGACGTGCTGTTCGTCGAGGCCACGGCGATGAAGAACGGTGGAGGCAGCGGACAGGGCCTCGTGCTGACGGGCCAGCTGGGTGACGTGATGAAGGAGTCCGCGCAGATCGCACTCTCCTACGTCCGCGCCCACGCCGAGGAGCTCGGCATCGACGAGCACGCGTTCGAGAACCGCGGGTTCCACGTGCATGTGCCCGCCGGCGCGATCCCCAAGGACGGCCCGAGCGCCGGGGTCACGATGGTCACCGCGCTGGCCTCCCTGCTCTCGGGCAGGCCGGTGAAGCACACCGTGGGGATGACCGGAGAGGTCACCCTGCAGGGGCGCGTCCTGCCGATCGGGGGGCTCAAGCAGAAGGTGCTCGCCGCCCACGCGGCCGGCCTGACTGACGTGATCCTGCCCGAGCGCAACCGCGGCGATCTGGACGACATCCCCGAGGAGGTCCGCGAGCAGATGACCTTCCACCCGGTGATGACCGTCCAGGAGGTCCTCGACCGCGCCCTGGAGCCGGCACGCGATGTCGCGCATCTCTCGTAGATGTGAGCCGGTGCCGTTGGAGGTCCGCGCGACGGCGGACCTCCTCGAGCGGCGCTGGCAGCTCTCGATCCTGTACGCGGCCCTTACAGGGGCCCTGCGCTTCAACGAGTTCGCCGAGGCGGTCCGGGGGATCTCGCCGCGAATGCTCTCCGAGCGCCTGCGCGACCTCGAGGCGGCCGGTCTCGTGCAGCGGACGGTGATCCCCTCCTCTCCCCCGACCGTCGAGTATCGCCTCACGGAGAAGGGCCGCAGGCTCGGGCCGATCATCGAGGCGATGCGCGACTACGCGAGAGAGCCCGTCTGAGCTGCGATCGGCGTGAGCCGGTGCCCGGTGGTGAAGCTGCGCACCCCGTCAGGCCGTAGGCGAGCCAACCGCCTGCTCGGTCAGCTCCCTCCCCGTGCCGACGAACTGCCCCGCCGGACAGTGCTCGGCGGCGACCGTCCCGCGCCGGTTTCTGATCCCGACCGCACCGATCAGACCGCCGATCGCCAGCAGCGCCGCGGCGATCGCCATGCCGACGTGAAAGCCGTGCAGTGAGGCCGCTTCGGCGGCGCTCGTGAGCACGCGCGCCTGATGCACGGGCACGCCCTGGACGTCCGGGCGACCGAGCGGGAGCCGCTTCGCCTGCGCGGCGGCGGCCCTCGCGGCCGGGCCGAGCCTGACGCCGGCCAGGCGGGCGTCGAGGTCGCCGGCGAACGATGCGGAGACGGCCGCCCCCACCGCCGCCGTGCCGATCAGGCCGGCCACCCGGGCGATCGCGTTGTTCACCCCCGATGCGATCCCCGCGTCGAGCTGGGCAGCGTCCGCGAGCACCGCCGCGGTGAGCGGCGCGACGGTCATCGACAGCCCCAGCGCGAACAGCAGCAGCGGTGCAAGCAGGTCCGTGAGGTAGTTCACGTTCGTCCCGACCCGCTGGAACAGCAGCAGCCCGGCGGCGCCGACGAGCGGCCCGGCGCCCATGAACAGGCGAGGGCCGAAACGGTCGGCGAGCGCCCCGAAGCGGCGCGAGAGCGCGAACATCACGACGGTCACCGGGAGTGTCGTGAGGCCGCTCTTCAGTGGGGAGTAGCCGGCGATCTGCTGCAGGAACAGGATCAGGAAGAAGAACAGGATCGCCAGGCCCGCGTACATCGAGAAGGTCTCGATGTTCCCCACCGAGAAGTTCCGCTTTGAGAACAGCCGCAGCGGCAGCATCGGGTCACGGGTGCGGGCCTCGTGGAGCACGAACAGGCACGTCAGCGTCACGCCGCCGATGAGGGGAACGAGCACGACGGGGCTGGACCAGCCGAAGAGCGGCTGCTCGATCAGGGCGAACACCGTCCCCCCGAGTCCCAGCGCGCACAGCAGCGCGCCCGGCACGTCCACCCGCCGTCCTGCCCGCTCGCGCGGCGGAGCCCTCGGTATCGCCACGAGGATGATCCACACGCAGGCGATCACGAAGGGGATGTTGATCACGAAGATCCAGCGCCAGGAGCCGATCGCGAGCAGCTCGCCGCCCAGCAGCGGCCCGATCACCGCCGCGATCGTCCCCCACGCCGTCCAGGTGCCGATCGCCCCCCCGCGCTCGCTCTCCGGGAAGGTGTGGACGATCACCGCGAGCGACGCCGGCGTCAGCAGCGCGCTGGCGACCCCCTGCAGCGCCCTGGCGGCGACGAGCAAGCCGATGGTGGGCGCCAGCGCGCAAGCCAGCGACGCCACGCCGAAGCCGCCCACCCCGAGCGCGAATATCCGCCGCTCGCCGTAGATGTCCCCGAGCGATCCGCCGATCAGGATCAGAGAGCCGAGCGTAAGCAGGTATCCGTTGACGACCCACTGCTGACCCGCGAGCCCCCCGCCGAGGGCGCGCTGGATCGTCGGCAGCGCCACGTTCACCACGGTGCCGTCGAGCAGCGCGATGCCCGACCCCATGATGCAGGCGATCAGCGTCAGACGCTTGACCGAGGCGTCCGAGCGTGCGGGCACCGGCACTCAGTCCGGGCGATGACGCAGGGCGGCCGCGTCGAGCTGCGCGGGCGTGGTGTACCCGCTCAGGGCGAGCGTCAGGTCGAACTCGGCGAGCAGGCAGCGCAGCACCTGTTCCACCCCGGCCTGCCCGTCGAGGGCCAGGCCCCAGATGTAGGGCCGCCCGAGGCACACCGCGTCGGCCCCCAGCGCGAGCGCCTTCAACACGTCGGAGCCCGTGCGCACGCCGCTGTCGAACAGCACCGTGAGCTCCTCGCCGACGGCCTCGCTGATCTCGGGGAGGGCGTCCAGCGAGCCGATCGCACCGTCGACCTGGCGACCGCCGTGGTTGGAGACGATCACCCCGTCGACGCCCGCCTGGCCGGCACGGCGGGCGTCCTCGGCGTGGAGGATGCCCTTCAGCACGATCGGCAGGTCGGTCTCGTCGCGCAGCCACTCGAGGTCCGCCCAGGTGACCGTCGGGTTGGAGAACTGATAGGCCCAGTGGCCGACCGCGGGGCCGAGATCCTCCTCCGGCGGCCTGGCGAGCGCCGCCCGGAACACCGGGTCGCTGAAGTAGTTCGCAACGCCCTCCCCTTTCAGGAACGGCAGATAGGCGCTACCCAGGTCGCGTGGGCGCCAGCCCAGCATCCACGTGTCGAGCGTGACCACCACCGCCCCGTAGCCGCCGGCCTGCGCCCGGGAGAGGAAGCTCGCGGCGAGGTCTCTGTCCTTCGGCCAGTACAGCTGGTACCAGCGGCTCGCGTCGCCCGCGGCGGCAGCGACCTCCTCGATCGAGTGCGACGCCGCCGTGCTGAGGATGAAGGGAACATCGAGCGCCGCCGCGCCACGGGCGACCGCCAGCTCGGCCTCGGGGTGGACGATCGACTGCACGCCGATCGGAGCAAGCATCACCGGGGCGGGCATCCTCGTGCCGAGCACCGAGGTCGAGAGGTCCCGCTCGGAGACATCTCGGAGCATCCTCGGCACGATCTCCCAGCGCTCGAACGCCTCCAGGTTCGAGCGCATCGTGCGCTCGGATCCGGCGCCTCCGGCGACGTAGCCGAACGCCTCGGGGCTGAGCAGCTCGCGCGCCGCCTGCTCGAGCTCGGAGACCGCCAGCGGCAGCTTCGGCGTCTCCCCCGCCAGGCCGGCCGCGTAGATCTCGTACTGGAAGTTGCCCAGCAGCTCCCGGGGGGTCACGGGCTCGGTATCGCTCATGGGCAGAACCCTAGCGACGCC
>DATFZP010000300.1:0-2927 GCA_035314405.1 Solirubrobacteraceae bacterium
TCGATGCCCTCCATGCGGGCCCCATTGGCCATGATCAGACCGGGGTAGATCCCCTCGAGAGAGCCCTTGGAGATGATGATGGAGACCTTCTCGATGGTGTCGCTCACGGGTGCCTCCATGTCTGTGGGGTCTAGATGCACCCTCTGGGCTTGGGGATGCCGCCGATCTTGGCGGCCAGCTTTGCCGGGCCCTTGGGAAACAGCTCGTACAGCTCCTTGATCGGCACCCCGGAGGCCTTGCCCAGGCTGCGGATGGACGGCGCCGATCCGGTCTCCAGATACGTGTTGCGCATGAAGTCGATGACCTGCCAGTGTCGATCGGTGAGCTGCTCGATCCCGTTGGCGCGGGCGATCTCCGGGGCCATCTCCCTGTTCCACTGACGCGCGTCGGTGAGGAAGCCCTCCGAATCGACCTCCACGGGTGCGCCCGCGAGCGTGGTCGTCGTCATCGCGCGCCTGCCGATCCGTGCATCGCGGGGCGCCCTGCAGGGCGATGGAACTCCGAGCTGACGCCCGGGATGTCGTGTCCGGGCAGGAGCACGTTCCAGTACAGCGGCTGGAAGGCGAGCTTCGCGAGGTGGTTCAGCCGCGACTCGGCCATCAGCGAGAGCGGGCCCACACGGGGGTCGGGGAAGCGGCCGGGCAGGGGTTCGGTCTCGTAGTCGAAGTCGATCAGCAGCGCCTTGCGAAAGCCCGTCTCTATGAAGCAGTTGGCGTGACCGTCGAAGGAGCCGGTCAGTTCATCGCCTTCGAGGTAGCGGCGGATGTTCTCCGCCACGATCTCGCCCTCGAAGTGGGTGACCGACCCCGCCTTGGAGGTTGGGACGTCGGCTGCGTCCCCGATCGCGAAGATGTTCGGCGCGGCGCGGGACTGCAGCGTGTGGCGATCGGCCGCGATGAACCCGAGCGGATCGCCGAGGCCCGCGGAGCGGGCGACGTAGTCGGGGCCGCCGTGGGCGGGAATCGCGACGAGCAGGTCATAGGGGATCTCGCGCTCATCCCAGCTGTGAAGCCGCCTGGCCGTCGCGTCGACGCGGCCGGTCGCGAACTCCGTCTGCACCACGATGCCCTTTTCGCCGAGGAGGTCCTCGAGCCGAGCGGAGGCGAACGGCTTCGTGAACGCCCCGTCCAGCGGCGTTACGAAGGTCAGCTCGACCCGATCGCGCAGCCCCCGTTCGCGCAGCCGCCAGTCGGCGAGGAAGCAGAACTCCAGGGGCGCCACCGGGCACTTGATCGGCATGTCGATCACATCGACGACCAGCCGGCCACCTTCGAACTCCTCCAGGGCGCTCAGCAGGGCGCACGCCCCCTCGAGTGAGTAGAAGGTGTGTATCGAGGCTCCCCACTCGGGTCCCGTCAGGCCCTCGGTCTCCTGGGGCTGAAGTGACGCGCCGGTGGCGATGACGAGCACGTCGTAGGGGACCTGTGCGCCGCCCGCGAGACGAACCATGTTGTGAGCGATATCGACGCTCTGAACATCCTCGAGGCGGAAGTCGATCCCGTCGCGCAACTGGGCGTGCCGGGGGCGGACTATCTCATCCGGGTCGGCGAGACCGAAGGGCACGAACAGCAGGCCCGGTTGATAGACGTGGACGTCGTCGCGGTCGATCACCGTGATGCTCGCCGCCTTGCCGTAGATGCGCTGAAGCCGGTTGGCGAGGAGCGTGCCTCCCGTCCCCCCGCCGAGGATGAGGATCCTGTGGGCCATTGCATCACCCATGCTTGCCCGCGACGCTCGCTGCGCCAAGGTGGCTATGCCGCCCACCTGCTGCGGGATATTCCCCTAGCCGAGGCCGCGATGGCGGCCTCGCGATCCCCGGAGGCGCGATCGCCGCGACTCGGGCGGATCATGTCGGCGGCACTTCGATCGGCAGCCCCAGCGTCATCCAGTCGTGGATGCCGCCGCGGTAGAAGAGGATCGCCTCGGCCGGATAGCCGTGCAGGAGCAGGGAGCGAATGGCTGCGGGGGTAGCCGCGCACTGGGGGCCGTTGCAGAAGAAGATCGTGGCGAGGCCCGGGTCGAGCGTGTCGATCGACTCCTCGATCAGCTCGTGGGGAACGTTGTGCGCGCCCGGGATCGTGCCCTCCCGATAGAAGTGCTCGAGGCGGGTGTCCACGAGGGGCAGGCCGGCGAGGATGTGGTCGATGGCCTCGAGCTCGCCGACCGTGGACACGCCCGGGGCGAGTTGCATCGGTGTGATCGCGCCCCACGTCGCATCGACGATCACGAGGCCCGGATCGTCGGCGACTGGCGCGGGCACCATGCAGGTCTGCGAGCGACGAGGAAGGCGCTCGATCCGGCTCCTCGCAGATGTGGTCTCCCGGTGGCTCATCGGCTCATGAGTGTCCGAATCGTACGTCGGGCAGGACGCGGCGCGCCCAGGCGGGCAGATACCAGGCCCGGGCGCCCATCAGCCGGAGCAGGACCGGGAGCAGCAGGAGCCTGACCAGGGTCGCGTCGAGCAGCACCGCCACGCCGAGGATGATGCCCATCTCCTTCGGTGGCAGGGGCCCCGAGAGGGCGAAAGTGAAGAACACCGCCACCATCACCGCCGCCGCCGCGAAGATGACCCTCCCGGAATGGGCGATCCCGCCCACCATCGCTTCCCTCGCGTCGTGGCTGAGGTCCCAGTGCTCCTTGGCGGAGGACAGCAGGAACATGGTGTAGTCCATCGAGATCGCGAAGATCATCGCGAAGAAGAACACCGGCCCCCAGGCGTCGAGGAACCCCTGGGGCTGGAAGCCGAGCAGCGAGTGCAGGTGACCGTCCTGGAAGATCCACTTGGAGACGCCGAACGCCGCTCCGGTGGCCAGCAGGTTGGTGAGCACCCCGGCCGCGGCGAGCAGCGGAGCCTGCAGCGCGAACAGCAGCAGCAGGAAGCCGAGGACCAGCACCACCCCGATCACGAGCGCGGTCTTGGCCGACAG
>DATFZP010000301.1:0-8934 GCA_035314405.1 Solirubrobacteraceae bacterium
CGGCCGCGATCTTCAGCGCCTCGCGGCGGTTCTCGCCGAGGCTCGGGAAGACGCCGACCAGGAACTCGGTGTTCGGGATCGGCTGGCCGACCTCGAGCGAGGCATGCCAGGCGGCGAGCAGGTGCAGGTCGTCCTCGTCGAGGTCGGCGATCGCCTTCGCATAGTGGACTGACAGTTCCTGTTCGGGGATGTCATCCACCCACGCACGCACGACCTCTCCGACCAGCTGACGGCGGGCCTCGCGGCCGACCGACTCGGCGATGACGCGAATCGCATCCTGAGGCTCGATGAAGCAGAGTGGCATCGCGGCTCCCTGGGAATGAGGGGAACGACTGGCAGCAGGGACTGTAGGCGGCCGTGTGGACGTCATTTTTCCCGCTTCTCGACGCACGCCGGCGGGTGCTCGCCCCGGAGCCGGCGAGCTCGCGGCTCAGATACCGAGCGCCTTCTCGGCGCCCTCCTGGGCGACGGCGTCGTGCGTGTGGACCGGGAAGCCGAGGGTGGCGCGCACCGGGGAGCCCCAGTTGGAGAGGGCCAGGTCGAGCGCCTCCACGGGCACGGGGACGGCCCGCGCCAGCGCGCCGGCGCGGCGCTCGAGCAGGAGCGGGTCGGCGATCCCGAACACGCGCTTGGCGGCCAGGGCGGTGGGGTCCTCCGCCGAGACGCCCCCTGCTCCCGCCAGCTCCAGGGAGCCCGCCCGCAGCTCGTACATGCCCAGGCGCCCGAGGGTCACCAGCAGCTCATACCGGCCCGTACGGCCGAAGCCGGGGAGTGCGAGCCGCTCGAACAGGCGCTCGAATCGGCGCTCGGGGCTCCACGCGGGGTCGCCGGCGAAGGCCTTCGCCTGGGTGCCCCCCGAGCGTTCGACCCACTGCAGGTAGGCGATCAGCGTCTCCCCGCCCCGCGCCGGATCGTGGGAGGTGCGGGGTCCCAGCGGGATCTCGCCAAGCTCGGGAACCGTGGGCGTCTGTCCGTCGCCCCACGCGGCGAGGGCGGCGCGGATGCCGAGGAACGGATCCTCCCCCTGCAGCGGGGAGAGATAGGCGAGCAGCAGGGCGCCCCAGCTCGCCCGCTCGAGGTCCTCCGCCGCGAGCGCGCGGAGCTCCCCGTAGAGGCCGGGGGGATAGGCGGCAAGGCCGAGCAGACGTCCGCTCGAGAAGGCGATCTCCCGGGCCAGTCGGGCGGCGTCGGCGGACGCCCTGAGGCCTGGGACGAGGGGCGAGCGGTAGCCGTCGTCCTCGGAGCGGCTCTCCCGCCGCACGCTCACGGCCTCCCCTCGGCCTCGCGTGCGCCCGCCCGTGCCCGCCGGTGCCTGTCGTGGAGCCCCCCCTCCCCGGGCCGTCGGCCGTCGCCCCTTGGGGGCGCTGTCGGGCAGCGTCTTGCTGCAGATGGGGCAGCGCTCTATGAAGCGGTTGTGACGGCAGAAGGTCGGCATCGGGCCGGCGTAGGCGAGACGGCTAGCCTGCGCCGATGCCGGGGCCGACGTGCTGGGGAGGGCCCTCGGGCCCCTCGTCGGCGTCGGCGTGGCCCGACACGGCCCCGTCCTCGGGGAGGCCCCGGGCGCCGGCCCCCGAGCCCCCGAGCGAGGCCAGGTGGCGGTCGACGATGCGGGCGCACTGGCGGCCCTCGTTGATCGCCCAGACGATCAGCGACTGTCCCCGGCGGGCGTCCCCGGCGGCGAACACCCCCTCGACCGACGTCGTGTAGGGGGTCACGGCCCTGATGTTCCCCCGGGCGTCCGTCTCCACGGCGAGGTCCTCCAGCAGCCCCTGCTCGGGGTGGAGGAAGCCCATCGCCAGCAGCACCAGCTGGGCGGGAAGCTCCCGCTCGGTGCCCGCCACCGCGGAGAACGGCGGATCGGACTCGGCCCGGGCGATCTCGAGGGCGCCGACGGCCCCGCCGCCGTCGTCGATCAGGCGGGTGGTCGTCACCGAGTAGTCCTGCTCGCCGACCCCCAGATCCTGGGCCTCCTCCATCGCGTAGCTGAGGCGGTACTTCAGCGGCCACAGCGGCCACGGAGTGCTGTCGTCGGGTCGGCGAGGAGGAGGCTCGCTCAGGAGCTCCAGCTGGAGGACCGAGCGGGCCCCCTCTCGGACCGCGTTGCCGACGCAATCGGCTCCCGTGTCACCGCCGCCGATGACCACCACGTCCCTGTCCCTGGCGCTGATCTCCCGCTCGAGGGCCGGCGGGGCGGTCGTCGGCTCGGGGCCGAACTCACGGGCGGCCCAGCGGTTGCGCTGGTAGAGATAGTCCATCGCGAAGTGCACCCCTTCGAGCTCCCGGCCCGGGACGGGCAGGTCGCGAGGGACGCGGGAGCCGGTCGCGAGCACCACCGCGTCGAAGCCGGATCGCAGCTCCGCGACGCTCACGTCGCTTCCCACCTCCACGCCACAGCGGACCTCCACGCCCTCGGCGAGGAGCTGGTCGACCCGCCGCTGCACGACCGTCTTTGAGATCTTGAAGTCGGGCACGCCGAAGCGGACGAGGCCGCCGACCGCCTCGTCGCGCTCGAACAGGGTGACGCGATGGCCGGACCGGCGCAGCTGCTGGGCCGCCGCCATGCCCGCGGGCCCCGAGCCCACCACGGCCACCGATCGACCGGTCTCCACACGGGGGGGATGGGGGACCACCCAGCCCTCACCCCACGCCCGGTCGATGATGGCGTTCTCGATCTGTTTGATCGTCACCGCGTCCCCCTCACGGATCTCCAGCACGCACGCCGCCTCGCAGGGCGCCGGGCACAGGCGGCCGGTGAACTCGGGGAAGTTGTTGGTTGCGTGCAGCTGGACGATCGCATCCTCGAAGCGGTCGTGGTAGACGAGGTCGTTCCAGTCGGGGATCAGGTTGCCGAGGGGGCAGCCGTTGTGGCAGAAGGGAACCCCGCAGTCCATGCAGCGGGCGCCCTGTTCGCGCAGCTCGGGGACCGGTCGCTGCAGCTGGAACTCGCGGTAGTCGTGCACCCGCTCGGCCGGGTCCCGTTGGGGTATGCCCCGGCGCTCGATCTGGAGGAAGCCTCCGAGCTTGCCCATCAGGTGCCGGTCTCGCCGACAGCGTCCAGCGGCCGGCGCACCGCCAGCCCGCCGTTGGCGGCCGCCCGCTCGGCCAGGGCCTCCGTCTCCGCCAGCTCCCGCAGCACGCGCTTGTAGTCGTGGGGCATCACCTTCACGAAGCTCCCGAGCAGCGACTGCCAGTCGGCGAGGACCCGGGCGGCCTCCGGCGAGTCGGTGCGGCGGAGGTGCTCTTCGACCATCGCCCTCAGCTCGATGGCGTCGGCCTCGGCGAGATCCTCGAATCCCACCATGCCCATGTTGCAGCGCTCGGCGAAGGTGCCGTCCTCGTCCAGGACGTAGGCGATCCCCCCGCTCATGCCGGCGGCGAAGTTGCGTCCCGTCCGACCCAGCACGAGGACCCGACCGCCGGTCATGTACTCGCAGCCGTGATCCCCGATGCCCTCCACGACAGCCCACGCCCCCGAGTTGCGCACGGCGAACCGCTCCCCGGCGAGTCCACGGAAGAACGCTCGCCCCGAGGTCGCCCCGTACAGGACGGTGTTGCCGACGATGACGTTCTCCTCGGCCTTGAAGTGCTCCGCCGTCCCGTCCCTGGGGCGGATCGCGAAGACGCCGCCGGAGAGGCCCTTGCCGGCGTAGTCGTTGGCGTCCCCACGCAGGGTGAAGGTGATCCCCGGGGCGAGCCAGCCGCCGAAGCTCTGGCCGGCCGAGCCCACGAAGTCGACCTCGATCGAGCCCTCCGGCAGTCCCTGCGCTCCGTGCCGGCGGGCCACGCGGCTCGAGAGGATGCCTCCCACGCAGCGGTTGCGGTTACGTATCTCCAGCGCCATCCGCACGGGTTCCCCCCGCTCCAGGGCGGGCGCCGAGGCCTCCAGCAGCCGCCAGTCGAGGGCGTCGTCGAGCACCGCCGGCGGCGGCTGCACCCGCCGCCGCGAGCCGCCCTCGGGCAGCTCGATGTGGGTGAGGATGTGGGTGAGGTCCACGCCCCGGGCCTTCCAGTGGTCGATCGCGTCGCTGGCCCCGAGGAGGTCCACCCTGCCGATCGCCTCGTCGAGCGAGCGGAGGCCGATCGAGGCGAGGATCTCCCTGACCTCCTCGGCCACGAAGAAGAAGAAGTTGACCACGTGCTCCGGGGTCCCCTTGAAGCGCTTGCGCAGCTCGGGGTCCTGGGTGGCGATCCCCACGGGGCAGGTGTTCAGGTGGCAGGCCCTCATCATGATGCACCCGGTCGCGATCAGGGGGGCCGTGGAGAAGCCCATCTCGTCGGCGCCGAGCATGGCGGCGATCACCACGTCGCGTCCGGTCTTCAGCTGACCGTCCGTCTGCACCACGATCCGCGAGCGCAGGTCGTTGAGCAACAGCGTCTGCTGGGTCTCCGCGAGACCGATCTCCCACGGCACCCCGGCCGCCTGGATCGAGGACAGAGGCGAGGCTCCGGTGCCACCGTCGTGACCGGCGATCAGGACCCTGTCGGCGTTCGCCTTGGAGACCCCTGCGGCGACCGTCCCGACGCCGACCTCCGAGACGAGCTTCACCGACACCTGGGCCTCGGGGTTGGAGCAGCGCAGGTCATAGATCAGCTGCTTGAGGTCCTCGATCGAGTAGATGTCGTGGTGGGGGGGCGGGGAGATCAGGCCGACCCCGGGCGTGGTGTGGCGGATCGAGCCGATGTAGTTGTCGACCTTATGCCCGGGGAGCTGCCCCCCCTCGCCCGGCTTGGCGCCCTGGGCCATCTTGATCTGCAGCTCATCGGCGTTGACGAGGTAGTGGATCGTCACCCCGAAGCGACCCGAGGCGACCTGCTTGATCGCCGACCGGCGCCTGTCGCCGTTGGCGTCGGGGATGAAGCGGGAGGGGTCCTCGCCGCCCTCCCCCGTGTTCGAGCGCCCGCCGAGCCGGTTCATCGCGATCGCGAGCGTCTCGTGCGCCTCCCTGGAGATCGACCCGAGGCTCATCGCCCCGGTACAGAATCGCTTGACGATCTCGCTCGCCGGCTCGACCTCCTCGATCGCGATCGGCTCGCGACCGGAGCGATCGATCTCGAGCAGGCCCCGCAGCGTGGCGCGGCGGGTGGCGTCCTCGTTGGCGGTCCGAGCATACTCGCGGTAGCGCTCGTGGGCGTCGCTCTCAAGTACCTGGCGGTGGGCCGCGAGGTCGCCGTTCAGGGCCGCCCCGACGTCGCCGTTCACCCCCCTCACCGCGTGCTGGACGAGGGCGATGGTCTCGGGGTTCCACATGTGGTGCTCGCCGTCCCGCCGCCAGGCGTAGATGCCCCCCACGGGCAGCAGCTCCTCGCGGGAACGGGGGTAGGCGCGGGCGTGGCGCTCGAGGGCCTCGGTCGCGAGCACCCCGACGCCGACCCCCCCGATGCGAGAGGCGGTGCCCGTGAAGTGGGTGTCGATGAGCTCCCTCTCCAGCCCCACAGCCTCGAAGATCTGGGCGGCCCGGTAGGACTGGATCGTGGAGATGCCCATCTTGGAGATCGTCTTGAGCAGCCCTTTGCCGATCGCCTTCACGACATTCTGGGCGGCATCCTCGGGGGTCGGCGGCGCGAGCGTCCCGTCACTCTGGGCGCTGCCGATCGCCCCTTTGAAGACCAGGTCGTCGAGCGTCTCGAGCATCAGGTAGGGGTTGATCGCGCTCGCCCCGTAGCCGATCAGGGTCGCGAAGTGGTGCACCTCGCGAGGCTCGCCGGACTCCACGATGATCCCGGCCTTCAGCCTCGTGCCCTCGAGGACGAGGTGGTGGTGGACCGCCGCGGTGGCGAGCAATGAGGGGATCGGCGCCCGTTCCGGGCCGAGGAGGCGGTCGGAGAGGATGATGATGTTGACCCCGTCGGCGATCGCCTCCCGGGCCTCCCGGCAGATGCGCTCGATCGCCCTGCTCATGCCCTCGGGCCCCTCGGCCACCGGCCACGTGATGTAGATCGTGCGGGCCGCGTAGACCTCGTGGTTGACGTGGCGCAGCGTCTCGAGCTCGCGGTTGAGCAGGATCGGCTGTTCGAGTAGGAGCTTGTGGGCGTGCTCGGGTGTCTCGTCGAAGAGGTTGCGCTCGTTGCCGAGGCTCGTGGCGAGGCTCATCACGATCTCCTCGCGGATCGGGTCGATCGGCGGGTTGGTGACCTGGGCGAACAGCTGCTTGAAGTAGGAGAACAGCGGAGGGGCCTGGTCGGAGAGGACCGCCAGGGAGAGGTCGTTGCCCATCGACCCCACCGGCTCCGCCCCGTCGACAGCCATCGGCGTGAGCAGGACGCGGAGGTCCTCCTGGGTGTAGCCGAATGCCCGCTGGCGCAACCGCAGCGGCTGGTCGGACAGGGTGACTTCGCTCGACGGGGGCAGGTCGCGGAAGCGGACCGAGTTGCGCGCGTACCACTCGCCGTAGGGCCTGCGCGTGGAGATCTCCCGCTTGATCTCCTCGTCCTCGACGATACGCCCTCGCTCGAGGTCGACGAGGAACAGCTTCCCCGGCTGCAGGCGGCCGAGCCGCAGCACCTCGTCGGGGGGAATGTCCAGGAGGCCAGATTCGGAGCCGAGCACGACGTGCCCGTCGGTCGTCTCCACCCAACGGCCCGGCCGCAGGCCGTTGCGGTCGAGGGTCGCCCCCACCACCCGGCCGTCGGTGAAGGCCACCGCCGCGGGCCCGTCCCACGGCTCCATCAGGCACGAGTGGAACGCGTAGAAGCCCTTCAGGTAGTCGGGAAGGTCGTCGCGATCGCGATAGGCCTCGGGGATCATCATCATCGCCGCGTGGGGCAGCGAGCGGCCGGCGAGCAGGAGCAGCTCGAGCACGTTGTCGAACGTCGCCGAGTCGGAGTTGCCGGGTGTGACGACCGGCAGGATCTTCTCCAGGTCCTCTCCGAACAGCTCGCTGCTGAGCTCGCTCTCGCGGGCCCGCATCCAGTTGATGTTCCCCATCACCGTGTTGATCTCCCCGTTGTGGCAGATCACCCGGTAGGGGTGGGCGAGCTCCCAGCTCGGGAACGTGTTGGTGGAGAAGCGGGAGTGCACGAGGGCGAGAGCGCTCTTGGTGCGCTCGTCGCGGAGATCCTCATAGAACGCCGCGAGCTGGTAGCTGATGAGCATCCCCTTGTAGTTGATCGTGCGGGAGGAGCTCGACGCGACGTACAGGCCCGGCTCTCCGGCGGTCAGCTCGCACACCCGTCGGATCACGTACAGCTTGCGCTCGAACGCGTCCCGGTCGTGCTCCCCGGCCCCGCCGGCTCCGACGAACAGCTGGCGGATCGCCGGTCGGCACCCCGCGGCCACCTGTCCCGTCTGGGCCTCGTCGATCGGCACGTCTCGCCAGCCGAGCACCCGCTGGCCCTCGGCGATCACGGTCCGCTCGAGCAGGCCCTCGAGCCGCCCCCGGGCCTGGGCGTCGGCCGGGAGGAAGCACATCAGCACGCCGTAGCCGCCGGCAGGGGGCAGCTCGAAGTCGACGACCCCCCGCAGCAGCTCGTCGGGCATCTGCATCAGGATCCCCGCCCCGTCGCCCGTGCAGGGGTCCGCTCCCGAGGCGCCCCGGTGCTCGAGGTTCTCGAGTGCCGTGATCGCCTTGGTGAGCACCTCGTGGGTCGGCTGGTTGTCCAAGCGGGCCACCATCCCCACGCCGCACGCGTCGTGCTCGAAGCGGGGGTCGTAAAGCCCTACGGCCCTGGGCGGCTGCTTGATTTGCGTAGTCATGGAAGTGCTCCTTGGGGCGGTGCATACCGCGCCGGGGCTACTGACCCCCTTGCGGGCATACCCGCCATGGCGCGGCCAGGCGGGCACCTGAGGCGGAGCCCGAAGCGTAGCAGCGCGAAGGGGCCCTAAACCGCCCCGTTAGGCCGTTCTCGCATCGTCTCCTGCTCCCCCCAGGAGCACAGACCGCCGCGTCCGGGGCACGTCTCGCAGAGGCCTCGATACGGATCGGGGCTTACCTGGAATCCCCGTTCTCCGGCCACCGCCAGGCGGGCCCGGAGAACCTCCTCCAGGCGGCCTCGATCCGCGGCCGCGTACAGGGCCCCGACGGGGTCGTGGGGGCGGTGCAGGAACCAGTGGACGATCTCGACCTGCCCGGCGCCGTCGCGCAGCACCGAGAGCGCGTAGATCAGCCGCTGCAGCCCGTACTCGCGTTCCACCAGCTCCGCCAGGTCGACGTCCGCGGTGAGCCTGTCGCTCTTGTAGTCGACCACCACGATGGCCCCGTCCGGCTCGCGGGCGATCAGGTCGATGACCCCGCTGACGAGGGGCTCGCCCGGACCCATGGAGAAGGCGAACGGGTACTCCCGGCGAACGCCCTCCGCGGCCCCCACGCGCACCGCCAGATCCGCCTCGCAGGCCGCCCCGATCAGCCGCGAGACCTCCTCCCTCTCGCCGGCGTCGACCTCCATCCCCAGCGCTCGGGCGCGTGAGGCGACAGCCTCCGGCGAGGGGGCAGCGGGGCGGGTGAAGTCGAGCGACTCGAGCAGAGCGTGGATCAGGGTTCCTCGAGCGCGCGCCTGCAGCCCCCCTTCGGAGGATCGAGCGGCCGAGCGGTCCTCGCCGAGCCCCAGGACGCGTTCCAGGTAGTAGCGGTAGCCGCACCGCTCGAGCAGGCTCAGCGACGTGTAGCTGAGGGCCGCGAGCCCCCCCGCCGGAGAGGCCTCGCCGGGCGCCCGCGGGGCCGGCGGGCCCTCGGGGTGCGGAGGGGCGGCCGGCGGGGACGACGCGGGAGCCCGATCGGGTCCTGGAGCCCGATCGGCCGGGATCGGGGGATGTGCGAGCGAGTCGAGTATTACGACCCTTCCTACCGTCGTCGGAGCGTTGATCATGCAGCGGACCAGTCCGCGACCCCCGCCGCCGCCCACGGCGAGGTCGCACACCGGAGGGTCGGCCTGCTCGAGCGGGGACGGGAGCTCGCCGGCGATCGCCGACGCCAGCCAGCCGATCGAGGGCCCCGCCTC
>DATFZP010000302.1:0-4767 GCA_035314405.1 Solirubrobacteraceae bacterium
GAGAGGTCGAGCAGGTTGTCCACCAGCCGTGACAGCCGCCGGGTCTCCTCCTGGATCACAGCCGCCATCTCCTCACGCTCGCGGGGGGACAGCGTGGGCGAGCCGACGGCCTCCCCGGCAGCCGCGATCGCCGTGAGCGGCGAGCGCAGATCGTGGGAAACCGCCCGCAGCAGAGCCGTCTTGACGGTGTCCGCCCGCCGCAGGGCGCCCGCCTCCACCGCGCCGGTCAAGAGCCGCTCGCGCTCCAGCGCCGCGCTCAGCAGCGACTCCAGCGCCGGCACCACCCGCTCCTGCAACCGGCGCAGGGTCGACTCCGAGGTCCCCGCCGGGACCAGCAGCGTCCCCAGGCGGCTCGTGCCCTCTCGCAGGGGGAAGGCGACGCTGCGCTCGTCTCCTTCGACGGCCTCCATCTCGATCGACGCCCAGCCGAGTTCGAGCGTCTGAGCCAGCCTCGCGGCGGCCGTGGGCAGCGACTCGGCGAGGCTGTTGCCCCGCAGCAGGAGCCTCGCCATCTCCGCGGCGAGATCGGCCTCGCGGCGACGCTCCTCGACGTCGCGGGCGCGCGCGCGTGTGACCTCGGCCACCGAGCTCGCGATCACGGCGACGACGAGGAACGCGACCAGGGCCACCCAGTTGCTCGAGTCCCTGATCGTGAACTGGCCGGTGGGCGGCAGGTGGAAGAAGTTGAACGCCCCGGCGCTGAGAAAGCCAGTGGCGAACCCGAGCCACAGCCCCCAGGTCGCCGAGACGATGATCACGACGGGCAGGTAGACGACGCTCAGGGACACCACCGGCGCCACCTGCTTCAGGGGGTAGATGATGAGCGTGGCGAGCGCGATGCCTGCGATCGCGACGATCACACCGACCCGCCGCGAGGGCGGGTTTGGCGTCAGCAGAAAACCGAACGGGGTGGACACCGCCCAATCAGCCTAGTGCCTGCAGCCGTCGCGAGCGGGCCGCAGCGTATCGACACCGCGGCTGCAGCACTCATGGGGCAGGGTCAGTCGACCGATGTTGATATGTCCCTTCCGGCGTGGGATCCTCAAGCTTGAAAGGGGGCCGCGCCGAGCACGGACAGGGGGAACCGTCGAGACCATGCCTGCGCGGATGCGAAACAGATCAGCAGCGCCGCACCCTGCGGGCGTCTGCCGCCTCGCCCTGCTGCTCACGTGTCTCGTGATGCTCGGCCTCTGCGGGGGCGTCGAGAGCGCCGCCGCGACCCGCGCCGAGATCCGCCTTCCGGCCGGCGTGCACGGCGCGGTGGCACCCCTGCCCGAATCGGACTACTCGGTCAGCCCGGCGTGCTCTGCCCCCGCGCCGGGACACGCCCGCTGCCTGGCGCTGCGGCTGGTGCCCCGCACCGCCGAAGCCCTCGCCCGCACCCATCCGCTCGGGATCATCCGCGCACGGCCGCTGAAAGTTCGCACCCCCGCCGAAGGCGCCTTCGGGATGAGCCCACAGGATCTCCACAGCGCCTACGACCTCCCCACCACGGCTCCCTCCGAACAGACGATCGCGCTCGTGGACGCCTACAACGATCCCAACGCCGAAGGCGACCTCAAAGCCTTCGATGAAGAATTCGGGCTCCCCGAATGCACCGCCGCGGACCACTGCTTCGAACAGGTCAACGAGAACGGGAACGCAGAAACCGCGAACCTGCCATTCCCGAAAACCGAGGCGGAACTGGAAACGTTTCGCAAAGGCACCGCGGAACAGGTGGAAAAGGCCGACTTCGCGACGGAATGGGGAGTCGAGATCTCGCTCGACATCGAGACGGCCCACTCCATCTGCCAGAGCTGCCACATCCTGCTCGTGGAGGCCGAATCGAGCGCCTTCCTCAACCTCGTGAACGCCGAGCGGACCGCCACAGCGAAAGCCCAGGAGGTGTCCAACTCCTATGGTGGCGCCGAGACCGTACTCCGGGTGAAAGAAGAAAAAGGCGAAGTCTCCCATGACGTCCCACCGTTCAACCACCCGGAAACGGTCATCACCGCCGCAGCAGGCGACGGCGGCTATCTCAACTGGGACGGGCCAGAAGGAGCGGAAGAACATGCCGAGTTCCCCGCGTCATCGCCCAACGTCGTCGCGGTCGGCGGGACCCGCCTGCTCGTCAAAGAAGGGAGCTGGAAGAGCGAGAGCGTGTGGGACGGCAACGGCGGCGGTGGCAGTGGCTGCAGCGCGGGATTCAGCGCACCCACCTGGCAGCAGAGCGTAGCCGACCGGTCTGAAGTCGGCTGCGGTGAAAAACGCGCCGTCGCCGACGTCTCGGCCGACGCCGCCCCCTACAGCGGGGTCGCCGTGTACGACACGAGCCCGGAGTGCGAATTCACGTACGACGAACCCGAAGGCGTCAAACACGTCGAGCACTGGTGCACCTTCGGGGGCACGAGCCTGGCCGCACCGCTGATCGCCGGCGTGTTCGCCCTCGCAGGCGGGGCCCACGGCGTCGCCTACCCGGCAGAGACGCTGTATGAAAACGAGGTCGGCCTCCCCGGGTCTCTCCACGACATCACAACTGGCTCCAACGGCGAATGCCACAAACCAATCAGCGAAGGGGCCTTTACCTGCACCGCGAGTGAAGAGGCGAAAAGCTGCAAACAGGAGCTGATCTGCCTCGCCGCACCAGGCTACGACGGCCCCACCGGCGTGGGCACCCCGGACGGCGTCGAAGCCTTCAAGCCCGCCAAACACGAAGAAGGCGGAGAAGGTGAAAAAAAAGGTGAAGAAAAAGGAGAAGAAAAAGGGGGCAAAGAAAAAGGCGGAGAAGGCGAAAAGAAAGGTGAAGAAGAAAAACCGATAGGCGGCGGCGAAAGCCAGCCACCCGGCGGCGGTGGCGGCGGCTCGGCTCCGGTGAGCGGCGGGGGCGCCGGAAGCGGAGGCTCAGCCGGTAGCACGAGCGGATCCACCTCGGGCTCCGGCTCGAGCCCCGGCGGCACGGCGGGTAAGGCCGTCCCGGCGAAGATCACGGCGCTGAGCCTCACCGCTCGAGCGCATGCCGCGCTCGCGCGGACCCATCCCCGGTTCTCAAGCGTCGGCTTCACGTTCACCATCAGCATCGGTGCCCGTGTGCGGGTGACCCTCGCCATCAAGGTGCGCCGCCACGGCCGCACGGTGTGGCAGACGATCCCCACGACCCTCACCGTCCAGCTGGGGGCCGGGTGCCACGGCCTGCACCTCTCCGGCGGGAAGGGGCTCGCTCCGGGCGTCTACCGGCTGACCGTCACCCCCTCCGGCGGCACGGCCCGCTCGCTGCAGTTCCGGATCGCGTAGCGCCGGCCCAGCCGGCAGCGGCGCGGCCGGCGGCGGGGTTTCACCGAGCCGATCCTCCCGGCCCCGGGCCTGCTACCCGTAGTCCTTCCGCCCCCGCTCCCACCCCGAAGCGGCGGCCAGCCGCGGGGGGGCCCCGTAGGGCACGAGGCTTTCCGGCAGCGAGACGCTTCCGTCCTCGTGCTGGCCGTTCTCGAGCAGCGCGACGATCGTGCGCCCGACGGCCACGGCGGTGCCGTTGAGCGTGTGGGGAGTCTGCGTTCCCCTCTCGGCCCTGATGCGGATGTTCAGGCGACGAGCCTGGTAGTCGGTGGTGTTCGAGCAGGAGGTCAGCTCCCTGTAGCGACCCTGACTTGCGAGCCACACCTCGCAGTCGTACTTCTTCGCCGCCGAGTTCCCGAGATCCCCCACGGCGATGTTCACCACCCGGTAGGGCAGTTCCAGCTCCCCCAGGATCTCCTCCTCGATCGCGAGGATCCGCTCGTGCTCCTGCGGAGACTCCTCCGGAGCGACGAAGCTGAACATCTCGACCTTGTCGAACTGGTGAACGCGGAAGATCCCCCTGGTGTCCCTGCCGGCGGCTCCCGCCTCCCGTCGGAAGCATGGGGAGAAGCCGGCATAGCGCAGAGGCAGCCGCTCACCGTCGAGGATCTCACCGTCGTGCAGCGAGGCCAGCGCCACCTCTGAGGTCCCGATCAGGAACAGCTCATCGTCCGGAAGGCTGTAGATCTGCTGCTCGGTGTCGGGCAGGAAGCCGGTCCCGTACAGCGCCCTCTCGCGAACGAGCACCGGCGGGATCACGGGCTCGAAGCCCTGTCCCCGGAGCTTGTCCAGGGCCCAGCACACGAGCGCGAGCTCGAGCATCACGAGCTCCCCCTTCAGATACGCAAATCGGGACCCCGACAGGCCGGCGGCGTGGTCCATGTCGATCATTCCCCCGGCGAGCTCGAGATGATCGCGGGGCTGAAAGGCGAGCGCCCGCACCGTGCCCACCTCTCGCACCAGCTCGTCCTCGGGGCCCGGGGCAGCGGTCGCGTCGGGGAGGTTGGGGAGCCGGGCGACGAGCTCGTCGAGCCGCTGTTTGGCGGCCTCGGCCTGCTCCACCAGGGCCTTCACCGAGGCGCTCATCTCCTGCATCTCCGCACGCAACTCGGGTGCGTCCTCCCCTCGAGCCCTCGCCTCCCCGAACGCCTCCGAACGCGCCTTCTGCTCGGCCCGCATGTTCTCCGCCGCGGTCGTGAGCCCCCGCCACTCGCGGTCCCGCTCGATCACCTCCTCGACGGCCTGCCCGAGGGCCGGGTCCCGTCGGCTGAGCGCCGTGCGGACGCCGTCGGGGTCTTCCCTGATGAGCCTGAGGTCGAGCACGCCCCCAACCCGACGCGAGCCCTATTTGGTTTCGAGCGTGATGCTCGTGGAGGGCACGTGCTGGGCCTCACGCCCCGAGTAGGCGGCGAGGAAGTGAGCGACCGCCTGCGCTTCTTCGCCCACGACGATGTTCTC
>DATFZP010000303.1:0-3908 GCA_035314405.1 Solirubrobacteraceae bacterium
GAGCCCGAACACCTGCAGCGCCGCACGCTCGCCCAGCCGCTCAGCCAGATCACGCTCTCGCGCACCGGGGAAGCCGGCTCGATCGAAGTGGCGGCAGCCGCGAGGACGTGGGAGAGGCTCCCGCCGCCCTCGCTGCTGAGCTGGTTCCCGGCGGGCGCTCAGACGAGCGCCGTGCTGACCCCCAACCCAGGAAGCCGGATCTCGCCGACCACGCCGATCTACCTGACGTTCTCCCAGCCGGTCTCCGCCGCTCTCGGCTCGTCCCTGCCGGGCTTGCAGCCCGCCGCGGCGGGGAGTTGGCGAGCTGTCGACAGCCACACGATCGTCTTCAGGCCCCGCGGCTATGGATTCGGCCTGGACACCACGGTCGCGCTCGGCCTGCCTCGCACCGTGAAGCTCGTCGGGGGGAAGGAGGAGGGATCATCGACCGTCGCCACCTGGAACGTGCCTCAAGGCACGAGCCTGCGGGCACAGCAGATCCTCGCCCAGCTCGGGTATCTCCCGCTGAGCTTCACCCCGTCACACCCGATCGCCAGCACTCCTGCCGCCCAGGAGCGCGCCGCGATCGACCCTCCCGCCGGCGCCTTCTCGTGGCGATTCGGCGACATCCCGGGGTCGCTGAGCGCCCAGTGGCACCCGGGCAGCGAGAACATCGTGATGAAGGGCGCCGTGATGGCGTTCGAGAACGCCCACGAAATGACGACCGACGGGATCGTCGGCCCGTCGGTCTGGCGAGCGCTGATCGACGCCGAGATGTCCGACCAGAGAACCACCGCGGGTTACGCCTACGTGATGGTCAGCGAGGGCTCCCAGAGCCTCGCCCTGTGGAACGACGGGTCGATACGCATGACGACCCCCGTGAACACGGGCATCGCCTCTGCCCCGACCGAACTCGGGACGTTCACGGTCTATGAGCACATCGCCTCCGGAACCATGAGCGGGACCAATCCCGACGGCAGCCACTACGAAGACCCGGGCATCCCCTGGATCAGCTACTTCAACGGAGGCGATGCCCTCCACGGCTTCGAAAGGGCCCAATACGGCTTTCCCCAAAGCCTCGGCTGCGTCGAGATGCCGCCGGCCACCGCCGGGGAGGTGTGGCCGTACACGCCAATCGGGACGCTCGTCCACGTCGAATAGGAGGCGAGGGCACGGTGCGCCGGCGGCGGGGCCGAGCGGGGTCCTAGGCGGCCTGCGCGGACCCGTCCATCACGAACGACTCGATCGCGATGTCCGGGTCGGCGTGGTTCGCGCTCAGAAAGGCGTGCACCCCTCGGCCGGTGATCTCTTCGATCCCCGCGATCAGGTCGGGGCGCATGGTCTGCTGGAAGGCCAGGCGCATGCTCATCACCACTTCCTCCCTTCCATCGCGGACCAGGCTCCGCTCACCCTTCGTGAGCGTGTCCTTGAGCACCACCGTGATGAGATCGTCGTTGAGGTAGGTGCGGGCGCGGGTAGGCCCGCGACCGGTGTATTCGCCGGCCAGTTTGACGACGAGGTTGGAGATGCTCGAGGCCTGCTCGCCGCGAGCCGTCGCGTCCGGGTGGCTGGGGGACATCGCTCGCCTGCCTCATCCCGTCCAATCGATTGTGAGCGGCGCTCGCAGGAGGAGGGGAACGGACCGTACGGGCACATCGCGCCTGGCAGCCGTCCCAACCGGCTAGGACCGCAACTCGCTACCTCGAGCATACTCCCCTCGCGGGCCGTCCCCGGGCCCTGTGGACATCCCGCTCAGCGTGTGAGCCCGCGCAGCGACCAGCCGGCGAAGATGAACAGCGCTCCGCGGAAGATCAGCACGATGCCGATGATCACCGCGAGCGTCGCCAGGCCCAGGGAGGGCCAGGAGAGGATCAGGATCCCGGCGACCAGATCGAGGATCGCGATCAGGATGTTGCCGGCTCGCCCCTCCGGCGCGGCGAACGCGGCGACGAACCGCACCACCCCGGCGACGATGAACCAGACGCCGACGATGAGGGTGAACACGATCAGGGTGTCGAACGGTTTCTTGATCAGGATCAGGCCGGCGACGGCGCTCAGCGCCCCGATCAGGGCGAGCATGCCGCGACCTTCCCCACGTCCGAAGATGGAGCCGAGAATCGCGAGTATGCCGTCGATCAACAGCAGGATCCCTGCGATCACTGTGAACGTGGTGAGGGTTTCGTGGGGGGAGGCCACGAAGAAGACGCCGACGCCGAACAGGGCCACCCCGAAGAGCATGAGCAGCCACCAGAGGCTTGCCATCTGGTCGAGCGGGTCTTCGGCTGGGTCGGCCACGGGATGAAACCTCCGGTTGAGGTGGTCGGGCCCGTTCGGAGACGGAGCGGGCTCGGGAACCCGGTTCAACTACGACCCCGGGTGGGTTATTCCTGCCTGCCCGCCCTCTGCGGGTCCTGAGAGGAGGGGGCGAGCAGCGCGGCGAGCTGTCCGCGGGCGAACCGCCACTGGCGCGCGACCGCCGCCCGGGGGTGGCCGAGCATTCCCAGCACCGCGATGCCGCGGGCGGTGCTGATCGCCATCGCCCACCGCCGGTCGACGTCCGCCGCCTGCGGGCCGTCCGCCTCGAACACGTCCCGGCCGATCATCTGGATCTCCCGCCTGACCGTGCGTTCCGCAAAGGCGATCACCTCCCGCAGCTGGGGATGCTCGCGCGATGCAAGGCTCAGCTCGAGGGTCGCTGCGAACAGCGGTCCGGAGTACAGCTCGAAGGTGATGTCGAGCCCCCGCTCGACCCGTGCCCTCCCCGTCGGCACGGCGCTCATCCGCTCCCTCAGGCCCTCGAGCTGGCGCTCGGCGAGCCGGACGACGGCCTCCGCCAGCAGTTCCTCCTTGAACGGGAAGTGGTGCTGGTGGGCTCCCCTGGAGACCCCCGCGCGCCTGGAGACGCCCGCCGTCGTCAGCCCCGTGTAGCCGTGGGCGAGCAGCTCCTGCACGGCGGCGTCGAGCAACCGCTCGCGGGTCAGCTCGCTGCGCTGCTGCTTGGGCGCGAGGCCTGCGGAGGCCGCCACTCAGCCCGCCGGGGGACGGTAGATCGTGACCACCGCGGCGCCGCCCAGCCCGATGTTGTGCTGCAGAGCGAGCTCGGCCCCTTCGAGCTGACGGGCCTCCGCCTCGCCCCGAAGCTGCCACACGAGCTCGCTGCACTGTGCGAGGCCTGTCGCCCCCAGTGGGTGGCCCTTGGAGATCAGGCCCCCCGACGGGTTGACGAGGGGTCCGTCCCCGCCGTAGGTGGTCGCCTCCCTGTCCACGAGCTGGTGCCCCTCGCCCTCCTCGGCGAACCCGAGCGCCTCGTAGGTGATCAGCTCGTTGGTGGAGAAGCAGTCGTGCAGCTCGCACACGTCGACGTCCCCGGGCGAGACCTGCGCCTCCTCGTAGGCGAGCCGGGCCGCCTGCCTGGACATGTCGAAGCC
The DNA here is from genome assembly GCA_035314405.1 of Solirubrobacteraceae bacterium. Lineage (GTDB taxonomy): Bacteria > Actinomycetota > Thermoleophilia > Solirubrobacterales > Solirubrobacteraceae > Palsa-744. The sequence goes on from DATFZP010000303.1 coordinate 3,408, forward strand.
GACGATCCTGATGCAGTCCGCGTCCTCGTCGAAGGAGGAGGACAGATCGGTCACCATCGCCTGCCCCACGATCTCGATCGCCCGGTCCCACAGGCCGTGATCCTCGACGAAGCGCTCGCTGGCGAGAATCGCGCAGCCGCTGCCGTCGGAGGTGGGAGAGCACTGGAGCTTGGTGAGGGGCTCGTGGATCATCCTCGCATCCCTGATGTCCTGGAGGGAGTACTCCTGCTGGAACTGGGCGTAGGGGTTGTTGACGGAGTGCTTGTGGTTCTTCCACCCGATCCAGGCGAAGTGCTCCGGCGTGGAGCCGTATTTGTCCATGTGGTCGCGACCCGCGTTCCCGAACATCTGGGGCGCCATCGGAGAGGACTCGGGGTCGCGCAGCTCCACCATCCGCCCGAGGTGCCTGTCCATCGGGTTCGCCCGGTCGGTGAAGCCCACGCCGAGTGAGCCCCTCTGCATCTTCTCGAAGCCCAGCGCCAGGGCGCAATCGGCGACCCC
>DATFZP010000304.1:0-2860 GCA_035314405.1 Solirubrobacteraceae bacterium
TCCTGTCGAGCAGCTCGTCGCTGAGCGAGCGCTCCAGCGCCGGCAGCTGGCTGTCGAGCTGCTCGATCGTGCGCGGGCCGATGATCGCGGCGGTGACGGCCGGATGGGCGGTCACGAACGACAGCGCCATCTCGATCAGCGACATCCCCGCCTCCTCGGCGAGCTCGCCCAGCGCCCGGGCCGCCTCGAGCTTGCGCTGGTTGGCGGGAAGCGACATGTCGTAGCGCTCCGGGAGCATCTGCGCGCGGCGGCTCGAGGCCGGCGAGTCGCCGTCGGTGCGATACCTGCCCGACAGCCAGCCGCCGGCGAGGGGGCTCCACGGGATCACCCCGAGGCCATAGCTCTGACAGACCGGGAGCACGTCGGCCTCGATCCCGCGGTTCAACATCGAGTACGGCGGCTGCTCGCAGACGAACCGCTCCCGCCCCCGCCTCTCGGCGACCCACTGCGCCTCGACGATCTGGTGGGCCGGGAACGTCGAGCTGCCGATGTAGCGCACCTTGCCGGCATGGACGAGGTCGCCGAGCGCGCCGAGCGTCTCGTCGATGTCGGTGTCCGGCTCGGGCCGGTGGATCTGGTAGAGGTCGATCCAGTCGGTGCCGAGGCGCCGCAGGCTGCTCTCCACCTCCTGGGTGATCCAGCGGCGGGAGTTGCCGAACTGGTTGGGATCCTCGCCCATCCTGCCGTGGACCTTCGTGGCGAGCACGACCGAGTCCCGGCGCCCCCCCTTCAGCGACTTGCCGACGATCTCCTCCGACTCGCCCCGCGAGTAGACGTCGGCGGTGTCGATGAAGTTGATGCCGGCGTCGAGCGCCCGGTGGATGATCCGGACGCAGTCGTCGTGGTCGGTGTTGCCCCAGGCGCCGAACATCATCGCCCCGAGGCACAGGGGGCTGACCGCGACCCCGGTGCTGCCGAGTTTGCGGTGCAGGGTGGCCACTGCCGGCAAGCCTAGCCGAGCGTCTCGCGGATCACGGGATGCTTGGCCGCCTCGACCTCGTCCAGGCGGCGCACCGGGGTGCTGTACGGAGCGTTGGCCGCGATCCCGGGGTCCGCCTTCGCCTCGGCGAGGATCGCCGCTATCGCCTCTGCGAAGCGGTCGAGGGTCTCCTTCGTCTCGGTCTCCGTGGGCTCGACCATCAGCGCCTCCTCGACGAGCAGGGGGAAGTAGACGGTCGGGGGGTGGAAGCCGAAGTCCAGCAGCCGCTTGGCGAGGTCGAGCGTCCTGATCCCCAGCGATCGCTTCATCGGCCCCCCGGAGAGGACGAACTCGTGCATGCACAGCTCGCCGTAGGCGAGGGGCAGATACTCGGCGACATCCTGCTCGCGCAGGCGGGCGAGCAGGTAGTTGGCGTTCAGCACCGCGATCTCCGAGGCCTCCTTCAGGCCGTCCGCCCCGAGGGAGCAGATGTAGGCGTAGGAGCGCACGAAGCAGCCGTAGTTGCCGTGGAAGCCGCGCAGGCGGCCGATCGACTTCGATCCCGCCCCGGTCGGCGGCTCGTGGTCGAGGTCGAAGGTGCCGTCCTCGGCACGGACCAGGACCGGCACCGGCAGGAACGGCGCTACCCGATCGGAGACCGCGATCGGTCCCGATCCGGGGCCACCCCCGCCGTGGGGCTGGGTGAAGGACTTGTGCAGGTTGAAGTGGACGATGTCGAAGCCCATGTCCCCCGGCCTGGAGAGCCCCATCACGGCGTTCAGGTTGGCGCCGTCGTAGTACAGCGTCGCGCCGACGCCGTGGACGATCTCGGCGATCTCGGAGATGTTGGGGTCGAACACTCCGAGCGTGTTCGGGTTGGTCAGCATCAGGCATGCGACGTCGCCGTCGGCCTTCGCGCGGAGGTCCCCGATGTCGACGCCGCCGTCGGCGTTGGTCTGGACCTTCACGACCTCCAGGCCCGCCATCGTGACCGTCGCCGGATTGGTCCCGTGGGCCGTGTCGGGGGTCAGCACCTTGCGGCGGACCTCGCCCCGATCCTCGTGGTAGGCGCGGGTCAGCAGCACCCCCGCGAGCTCCCCGTGGGAGCCTGCCGAGGGCTGCAGCGAGACGTGGGGCAGACCGGCGATCTCGGCGAGGGCGAGCTGCAGGTTCCACATCAGCTCGAGCGCCCCCTGGGCCCGCTGCGGGTCCTGCAGCGGGTGGAGCCGGGCGTGGCCGGGGAGCGCGGCCACCCGCTCGTGCAGGCGGGGGTTGTGCTTCATCGTGCACGAGCCGAGCGGGTAGAAGCCCGAGTCGAGGTCGAAGTTGCGCTTGGACAGGCCGACGTAGTGGCGCACGATCTCGGGCTCTGAGACCTCGGGCAGCCCAGCGGGCTCCTCGCGCCGGAAGCGCGCCGGCAGCAGCGTCTCGGGATCCTGCTCCGGGACGTCGAGCTCCGGGCACAGGAAGGCGCGCCTGCCCGGGGCGCCCTTCTGGAAGATCGTGACCGCGGGCTCGCGCTGCAGAGGCGCCGCCCCGCCCGGACCCGGGGCGGGCGCCTCCGTCGTCCGTCCCTGCGCAGGAACCTCGGGGGCGCTCGCCGCCGAGCTGTCCCGCGGGGTCGTCTCGGCTGCGCTCATACCGCCACCGCCGCCTCTCGCTCGGCCGCCATCGCCGCCGAGAGCACGGCGGCGAGCCTGTCGATGTCGGCCCGCGATCGCCGCTCGGTGATGGCCACGAGCAGCCCCCCGCGGTCCTCCGGGCGGCCGGTCAGCCGCTGCAGGTCCACCCCCGGGTTGACCCCCTCCTGGATGCAGCGGCGGCGCACCGCCCCCACGTCGGCCTGCAGGCGCAGCGCGAACTCCCTGACGACCGGGCGCTCGTGGAGCTTCTCCACGCCCTCGATCGCCGCGAGGGTCTCACGGGCGTAGTGGGTGCGGG